>JAYTBL010000119.1:0-5422 GCA_043736975.1 Polyangiaceae bacterium | reverse complement strand
GCATCGTGCTGCGCACCAAGGGCCATGGCCACGGGCCGATCACGCGGCTGATGAGCCCTGGCGACGTGGGCGAGCTGGTGAAGCCGTTCGTGTTCAATCGTCGCCATCCGCGATCGCCTCGACGCGCGACGCGATCGTACCGGGAGGTACCTCGAGCGTCGCCACGCCATCGCGCAGCTGACCGCGCAGCGTCGCGCCGGGCGGCAGGCGGAGGTACGCGACGCTACGAACGAGGCCGTCCGCCGAGGTCGGCGGTCGAATGGCGGGAACGAGCTCGATCGCCTCGCGACCGATGGCCTCGATGCTGGCCGGTTCGTCGATCCGCGACACGAGCGCGCCCAGCGCGGGAGCAGAGGGCGGCGACTTCCAGGGCGTCGCCAGGGCGATGAGCGCGGCGGCCGCGACGCTCACCGCGGCGCCGGCACGGACGACGCTCACTGGCTCTCCCGGCTACGAACCAGCTCCGCGGTGCCGTCTGGAACGGTCCCGAGTCCTTCGAGCTCGAAAGCACCGTCGATCACGAGGGGCCACGTCAGACCGGCCGGCAACGAGAGCGAGCCCCCGGCAGCGGCGAGTGCGACCAGCGAAGCTAGCGACGGCGTGACGACCACCAGCGTACCCTCGCGACGATGCCGCGTGACGAGAAGCGTCCGCGGCGTCGCCGAGAGCTGCGCCGGCGTCCTGCCCAACCGCTCGACCTCGTCCGAAAACGAGCGAACGTCGTGGTCGTAGTGGCGCACGAAGAGCGCGGCATCCAGGCCGATGCTGCCGTCCTCGTGCGGCGCGTGCATCGCCGCGAAGCGAACCCAGGCGAAGTCGGCCAGCGCCCGGAGCGGTCCGGTCGCATCGTCGCGGCTCGACAAGAACTCGGGGAACGCTCGTGCGGCCTCGCTCGGCGACCAGTGCGACGGCGGATGGGCGCGGAGATAGTCGTCGCGGAGGCGCGCGAAGAGCGCCGGGCTCGCGGCCGCGGCCGCGGCCGCCACCGCACGATAGAAGTGGTCGATGACGCTTCGACGCTGGCGCGCCACCAGCTCGGCGTGGAGCGCGAAGCGGCGCGAGCCGGACGGTGACGGACCGAGCTGCGCGAGCACGTCCTCCGCGCTTCGCTCGCCGAGGAGGAAGGGTTCCATCGCGGCGAAGAACTCGACGAGGCCCTTCATGGACACGCCTCGAGGATCGCGCGCGCGCGATCGGCCTCGTCGAGAACGGCGTCACGCGCTCGAGCGGGAAGGCGTCGAGGGCGGCGGCCGGATCTTCGCCGTGGTTGATCGCGTTCACATAGAGATTGTTGATGTCGAGCAGGACCCCGACCTCGGGGCCGGCGGCCTCGAGGACGGCCGCGAGGAAGGAGCGTTCTTTCATCGTCGAGCCGGGCATCATTGCGTAGTAGCTCACGTTCTCGAGGAGCAAGGGCCTGCCGAGGCGAGCCGCCTCGTCGCGGAAGGGAAGCGGCAAGAGATCGAGGAACGCGTGTCCGCCGATCGACGCGTAGCAGAGGTGGTCACTGAAGAACGGGGGCTCGAGGTCGTTCACCAGGGTCGCGATCACGTCGAGGTAGCCGGGGGGCTCATGGTTGCCCACGGAGAGCGAGACCCCGTGGGGGACCACCGGCCATCGATCCCGCACGCGACGGAGGAGGTCGCGCGGACGTCCGTGCAATCCGGCGAAGTTCTCGCTCACCACCTCGACCCAGTCGAGGTGGCGAGACGTCGCCAGCAGAGGCTCCGCGATCTCGCGGCGCAGGCCGATTCCAACGCCCGCGAGACCCCCCGTGATCACTTGACCTGCGTGAAGACGAAGTCGTTGGGCGCGCCCATGTGGCACGAGGCGCAGATGGACTTGGCCGAACCCTGATCGCCCGTGCCGTTGGCGACCGTGCTGTTGTTCAGGTCTTCCCACCAGTACCAGGACTCTGCCGCGCCGACCTTCAGCTTGCGATAGACGGCGTGACCGATCACGTTCGTGCCGGCCTGATCGTAGAGCTCCTTCACGCCAGCGGAGCCCACCGGATACTGCCCCGACCCGTGCGCGCTGAGCGTAGCGTTCGAACAGATTCGATTGATCCCATGAGGCGAGGGCGAGCGCGCCGCGTGCGGGGCAGCTTCACACTTCCACGTGCCCGTCTTGTAGTCGCCCTTGGCCAGCCACGCTCGCACGTCGGCGTCGGGGCCGGTGGCGGGCAGGTCGCTGGTACCCGCGTTGGCGGGCGGCTCGGCGGGACATCCCGCGTCCTTGGCGGGACAGCCGCCATCCTTGGCGGGACAACCGTTGTCCTTCGCGGGGCAGCCCGCGTCCGGGCCTGGCGTGCTCGCCGAGGTGCTGTCACTCGAGCACCCCGAGATGGCGAGCGCGGCGATCACCGCCGTCGCCTGGAGAAGCAAATGAAGATCCTTGTGCATGGTCGACGTCCTCGACGTGCGGTCCGCCCGCACGGCTCACCTCTTACGCCCGCAGCCGCGCGCGGTTACTGCGCTGGTGTTCGAGTTATCAGCGCGGGGCGTTCGAATTCGCTCACTCCGCGCGCGCGGAGACAGCGCTGACCGCGTGTACGAGCGCGCGGACGAGCGCGGGGGCCTCGTTCTCCAGCGGCGTTCGATAGAGCGCGAGCACGCTCATGGTGGTCGCTGACGGGAGCACGACCCGGAAGCTCGGCGGCGCGAGCGCGAGGGGCAACAAGGCGAGGTAGGGGCCTCGTTCGGCGATCCGCTCGGCGCTCTCCATCGACGCCGCGACCGCCACGATTCCGGGGGCGCCGGTCGCTCGTTCGTGCCGAGCGGCGACGCGCGCCAGCGTCACCAGCTTCGTCGTGCTCAGGGCAGCCGCGGGGTCGCTGGCGATGGGATGGGTTGGCGGAGCGAGGATCGCGAACTCCAGATCTCCGACGTGACGCGACGTGATCTCGGGCGGGTGGTCGAAGCCGCTTCCTCCTTCGACGATCGCGAAGTCCAGGTTCCCGCGCAGCAGCTCCGCCACGACGCCTTCGTCGTCGACCGAGGTCGTGTGGTACCGCACGTCATCGAAGTCCGTGACGATGCGCGCGAGCGCGCAATCGAGCAAGCGTGGAAGCACGGGCCCGTGCGCGCCGACCACGAAACCGAGCGCGTCCCCGTCGCCGCCCACGGCCGCGACCACGTCGTCGATGCGGCGCATCGCATCACGGGTGCCCTTGAGCAGGTCGGCCCCGAACGTCGTCAACGTCATACCGGTCGCGCTTCGAACGAAGAGCCGCTCCCCGATCGCGTCCTCGAGCAACTTCACAGTCCTCGAGAGCGCGGACGGGCTGACGTTCAGGACGAGCGCCGCCTTCTGGATGCTCCCGTACTCGGCGACCACGCGGTAGGCCGGCAGCCAGTTCCAGACGTTGGACACGCGACGCAGCCGGTCCATCTCCATGCCGCGAGCCTACCAACGCGCGAACCACCGCCAGCGCTGGATTCGACGTTTTCTCGAACGGGGGCGTCGAAAGATTCGAGGTGCGCTCGTGGTACCCGCGCGCGGCTCGCCCCGTAACGTGAACCATGCCGACAGTGATCTCGAGAGTCCGAGCGCTTGCGTTCGCCGCGACCTTCGCCTCCGCGGCGCTGGTGGAGACCAGCGCGCACGCGCTGATTCCCATACCGGTAGGCGGACACCCCCGGGAGCTCGATGTGTTCGTGCGCGCGACCCTGGAGCGCGGCAAGGTCGAGCCCAACGAGAACAAGGCGTCCTTCCAGAAGGCGAACTGGGAGATGTACACCGTGGGCGCCGGATACGGCGTCGGCGATCTCTGGCTGCTCCAGGACGTCTCGGTCCGCGCCGAGATCACCGGCTACCGATCGCCTGCGGAGGTCAACGACCCGTCGAAGGGCCTGGTCACCGCGGCGGCCTGCCGAGGCATCGTGGTCGGACCGGGGCAGTGCCAGTTCCACCCCTCCGACAAGGGAAGCTTCATCACTCCTAGCCTCTCGGCGAACCTGGTGCACACCGCCGCGTTCTCGTTCGGCGTGTTCATCGTGGGAAACATCCCGATCGGGGTCGACTACTCGAAGTTCGTATTGCCTCGCATCGACTACATCGGCGGCGGCTTCCGGAGCGGGGTCGAGATGGCGACCTGGTTTGCGTTCGAGACCAGCTTCTACGTCGGGTCGGGATCGGCCGGCACCGTGGCGAAGCAGAACGGGACCTTCGCCGCCACGCAGCTCCTCCACTTCCGGACGTCGCGGCTCGGGGGCAGTCCGTTCTTCCGCCTCGGCGTGAAGGTGGGACCGTACGTCGACGGCGATCTCATCGGCGAGCGGACCGATCCCGCCTACGATCAGGCCTACACCGCGGGATTCCCCGAGCGAACCGATCGGATCCGGATGTTTCGCTTCGCTTCGACGGTCTTGCCCTACGTCCAGATGTCCGACAAGGTCTCGCTCGAGCTCGGCTGGCTGCAGAAGCTGTTCGGGTACGACACGCCTGCGACCCAGCTCTACACGGCCACGCTCAGGTACGTGTTCTGACGGTCGCGGCAGACACGGTGATGGAGTGGGACATCGACTTTCGTCGGGGATGTGCCGCCCACCCCGCTGGCGCGGCCGTTGCAGCGGTTCCAGGGATGAGAACCCTGCTCCTCGTCGAGGATGACGAGCGCGTCGCCCGTTCGCTCGTTCGCCTGCTCACCGCCGCCGGCTGCGAGGTCGTCCACGTCGCGAACGGAGACGCGGCCATCGCGGCGCTGCGCACCCGCACCTTCGACCTCGTGCTCAGCGATCTCCGCCTCCCGGGCGCCTCGGGCATCGAGGTCCTCACCGCGGCGCGCGCGACCGACCCCGATCTCCCGCTGCTCCTCATGAGCGGCTCTCCCACCGCCGCGACGGCCCGCGACGCCGAGGCGCTCGGCGTCGTCGCGTACCTCGCCAAGCCGATCCTGCGCGCCGAGCTCAGGTACGCGCTGCACCTCTCCGGACTCGTCAGTGGGCCAATCCGCCACGGACTCCGCGACGACGCCGCGACGTCCAGTGAAACATTCGCGGAATGAACGAGGACGAGCTGATCGCGCAACGCCCCGTTCAAGGAGCGATCAGGGGCCTCCGTCGATGCCGCCGTCTCCAGCGAACAGGCGCACGCAGCCGCGGAGCACCTCTTCGGTGCACTTCGGCGTGAACAGATCGAGGTCGACCGTGATGACTCCGCTGTTCGCCGTGAGGACGGTCGGGCAGCTGTACGCGCATCCGACCACCGGGTCCGTGAGTACCGGGCCGGGGGACTCCTCCTCGGCGGTACACGCACCGCTCTTTGCGACGCCGAGGATCCGCACCAGGACCGGCTGGTCGGGGGCATTGTCGTCGAGCGTTCGGCCCGCGCCGAAGCCGTCGGCGAGCGCCCTGCTGACCTTCTCGGGGGACGCCAGCGCCGCCGCGTCGAGGTGCACGGCGATGCACGAACGCCGGATGGG
>JAYTBL010000118.1:0-5427 GCA_043736975.1 Polyangiaceae bacterium | reverse complement strand
GCGCGCGCGTTCGCGATCGGGATCGGCCGGCCCGCTCGACGGCGGGAGCTGCGCCTCGCGCGCGACGCGGAGCTTCTTCTCGAGATCGTCGGCCTCGTGGTCGACCGCCTTGCGCTGATCCGCGTAGCGCTGGCCCTGCTCGTTCGCCTTGGCGAGCGCCTCGCTGGCGGCGGCGTCCTCGCGCGTGGCGCGCGCGAGCCGCGCGATGGCGATGGCGTGGTTGTAGAGCGCCAGCGCGCGATCGCCGTGGAGGTCGGCGCCGGTGTCGTCGCCCGCGGCCTGCGCCTGCTTCGCGAGCTCGACCTCCTGGTTCGCCGCTGCGAAGGCCTGGGGCGCGAGCGACGCCGTGTCCTTGCCGGTGAGGCCCGCGCGCATGCGCTCGGCGTCTCCAACGCTGCGCGCGCCGCCGCTGCCCGCCGCGCCGGCGCAGGCGGCGGTCGCCAGAAGGAGCGCGACCCCGAGCGCGCTGCGGAGGCGCATCATCGTGCACCTCCGTCGCGCGCGGGCGCCGGTACCGGCGAGGGTGCGTTGGGCGTCGTGGTCTTCGGGGTGCGCGGCTTCGCGGCGCCGCCGTCCCCGACGTCGTTCTGCGCCGCGGAGCTGGTGCGGGCGGGCTGCTCCTTCGCGTCGCGCTCGACGGCATCGAGCTGCGCGCGGACCCGCCCGCTCTGCGCGATGCCCTCTTCGAGGAGCGCGCGCTCGCGATCAGCGACCACCCCCGCATCGGTGGCGGCGCGGCGCGCGGCCTGCGCCTTCTCCTCGACCTCGACCGCGCGGACCACGTCGCGCGCGGCCTCGGCCCACGTCTTCGCGAGCCCGTCGGCGAGGCGGGCGTGCGCCTCGTCCCCCGAGGCGCGCAGCTTGGCGGCGCGATCCAGCGCGCCGCGCGAGCGCGAGACCATCTCCGCGACGACGTCCTTCCTGGGCGAGGCCTCGACCTCGCGGAGCACGCCCTCGGTCGTCGCCCGATCCGAGCGCTCGCTCCCCGCGGCAATCGCCACGGCCCCGATGGCCAGCGCCGTGACCACCGTGAGCGCGCCGAGGATCGATCGCGCCTGCCACCCGCGCATCTTCATTTGACCGAATTACTGCCCCGGCCCGGGCGCAGCAACCTCTGACGCCGCAGATCCCGGGCTGACATGTCGGATAATGTCGGCAGAAGCGGCGACACGAACGCGTCTCTGTGACGGTTGGGAGTCGCCTGGGGCGGGAAGAAATGCGAAACACCCGGCCACTTCGCCGATGTCGTCGGGAGAGCGACATGGGTGGGAGCGGGAGTACCAAATGAATGTACGCGTCGTCGGCTGTGTTGTTTCCCTCGGTGTGCTGGCGTTTGCCCTGAACGGGATCGGCTGCTCGTCGCCCGCCAAGCGGAGCGGTTTCGAGACCGACAAGAGCGCCACCGACATCCCGGATGGCGGCACCGGCGGGTTTGGCGGCAGCGGCGACGCGGGCAAGGGGAGCCCCTGCGCGATCAACAACGTGAGCGCCGACCCCGACGCGGACTCCGACGGCGACGGCTACCCGCTCAAGTACGACTGCAACGAGTGCGACCCCAACGTGAACAACGGCGCGTTCGACGTCCCCGGCAACGGCATCGACGAGGACTGCAACGGCGTTCCCGACGACGAGCCGACCGACTGCGATCAGGGCCTTACCATCACCGGCACGAGCGCGTTCGACGGCGCGAAGGCGCTCGGCCTCTGCAAGAAGGCCACGGACGGCAAGATGTGGGGCGTCGTCGAGGCGACCTGGGTGAGGCCCGACGGCAGCCCCCAGACCGACGCGCTGGGCCACGGCATCCTCCCGAGCTTCGGCGTGAACGCGGCGCAGACCGGCGGCGCGGTGCTCGCGATCTCCTCCGGCACGGCGCGCGGTCCCAGCGACCCGGGCTACAAGAACGTCAGCGGCTACGACAAGTCCTACACCTCGGGGACCCCCGCGGGGTACCCGAAGGAGGCGCCCGCGTGCGGCGGCGGCGGCATCGGCGGCGGCATCGGCGGCTTCGGCGGCGCGCACGACGGCGCCGCGCTCCGCGTGAAGATTCGCGTCCCCTCGAACGCCAAGTCGTTCAAGTACCAGCAGAACTTCTTCACCTACGAGTTCCCGGACTTCATCTGCTCCCGCTTCAACGACTTCTTCGTCACGATCATGGACCCGAAGCCGGCGAACCTGCCCGATGGCAACATCGCGTTCGATCAGGACGGCAACCCGATCAGCGTCAACAACAGCCTCCTCCAGGTCTGCAAGCCGCAACCGGCCGGCGGCAAGAACTTTAACTGCCCGCTCGGCGACTCCACCCTCTCGGGCACGGGCTTCGAGGGTCACGCGGCGACCGGCTGGCTCACCACGACCGCGCCCGTCGACACCGTCCGCGGCAAGGAGATCACCTTGACCTGGGCGATCTGGGATCAGGGCGACGGCATCCTCGACTCCACCTCGCTCATCGATGACTTCCAGTGGTCGGTCGACGCCGCAGACGGCGCGCAGACGCTCCCCAGCCCCCCGAAGTGAGCGGTTGCGCACCATGTGTGCGCCTTGACCGGTAGGACCCTGGCAGGTACGTCTTTAAGCGGATGAACGGGGCTGCCATAGACCCCCGATCAGGCGTCGAGGCGCATCTCGAGGGCACCCCCACGACCGCGTTCGGGAAGTATCAGCTCTTCGCCAGCCTCGGGCGCGGCGGAATGGCCGACGTCTTTCTCGCGGTCGCGCGCGGGCAGATGGGGTTCAACAAGCTCGCGGTCATCAAGCGACTGCGCCAGGCGCTCGCCGAGGAGGCGGCGTTCCGCGCCATGTTCCTCGACGAGGCGCGGCTCGCCGCCCGCCTCAGTCACCCGAACATCGTCCACACGTACGAGGTGGGCGAGCAGAACGGCGTCTACTTCATCGCGATGGAGTACCTGGAGGGCCAGTCCCTCAACAAGGTGCTGAAGGAGGCGCTCCGTCGCAAGGAGGTCATCGAGGCCGAGGTCGGCGCGCGCATCATCGCCGACTCCCTCGGCGGGCTGGCGTACGCCCACGCCCTCGCCGACTACGACGGCCGCCCGCTCGGGATCATCCATCGCGACATCAGCCCCCACAACATCTTCGTCACCTATGACGGACACACGAAGCTCGTGGACTTCGGCATCGCGAAGGCCGCGCTCTCCTCGACCGAGACCGAGGTCGGCGTCCTCAAAGGCAAGGTCGCGTACATGTCGCCCGAGCAGGCGATGGGCGGCCGCATCGATCAGCGCGCCGATCTCTTCGCCATGGGCATCGTGCTGTGGGAGCTGATCGCGCGCCAGCGCCTCATGACCGGCGAGAGCGCTGCCAACACGCTCCACAAGCTGATGAACGAGCCGATCCCGCGGCTCTCCAAGGCGGTGCCCGGCATCGATCCCGCGCTCGAAGCGATCGTCATGAAGTCGCTGGAGAAGGATCCGCAGTACCGCTTCCAGAGCGCCGGCGAGATGCGCGACGCGCTCGACGACTGGCTGCGCAGCAGGCCGCGCCAGACGCGCCAGGAGGACGTGAGCCGCAAGATGCTCGGCCTCTTCGGCAGCGTGCGCGAGGAGGTGCAGCGCCAGGTGCAAAAGCACATGAGCGTCATCACGCAGGCGACGAACACGCAGGAGCTCCAGGCGCTCACCGCCGAGTCGCTCCAGCGCATGGAGCAGTCGGGCGCGAACGTGAGCGGGCAGCTGCTCCGGCTCAACGGCAGCGGCTCCGGAAGCGGCGTGATCCCGAACTACGGCATGGGCTCGCAGTCCGTGAACTATCCGCGCGGCGCGAGCAGCACGCACAGCCAGTCGATGGCCGGCCCACCCGTCTCGCAGGCCGCGAACGAGAATCGTCCTGGCAACAACACGCTGCTCATCGTGATCGCGATCGGGTTCTTCCTGCTCGCCGGGCTCCTCATCGTCGTGCTCGGGCTGCGCGATCGACGGAAGGTCGATCCGGTGGCGCTCGAGGGGGCGGGCCCTGCCGTGACCGCGCCCGCGCTCCCGAACGTCACGGCCATCCCCGTGCCGGCGCCGTTCCCCCCCGAGAGCGCCCCGGTCGTGGTCGCCGAAGTCGCGCCCCCGCCCCCGCCACCGCCGACGGGCGCGGTCCCGATCACGAGGCCGCCGAAGTCGATCTCGGGCGGTACGCCGAAGGGCGCCGCCGCAGGCGCGCACACCCAGACCGCGCCTCCGCCTCCCGTCGAGGAAAAGGAGAACGGCTTCCTCACCATCAACGTCTACCCGTGGGCGAAGGTCACCGAGGGGGGCCGCGTGCTGTGCGCCGCCACGCCCTGCAACAAGATCCCGCTCTCGCCCGGCGCGCACACGCTGCAGCTCGAGAACCCCGAGCAAGGCATGAAGCAGTCGACGACCGTGACGATCAAGAGCGGCGAGACGACCGCGCGCGCGATCGGCTTCAAGTGATGAGGAGGCTCGCAGCGCTCGGCCTGTTCGTGCTGTCCGGCGGCGTGCTCGCCTCGACGATCTTCGCGCAGCAGGGGTGCGCCAAGCTCGCCCCGGTGCCGTCCGCGCAGCCCCCCATCCTGATCGGCGTCTCGCTCGGCCTCACCAAGGGCCTCGCCGCGTTCGCGAAGCCGCTCCGCGAGGCGGTGCGCGCCGCGGAAGGCGAGATCAACGCCGCCGGTGGCCTGCTCGGCCGCTCGGTGGTCTTCGACGTCCAGGACGACGAGAGCGACGAGAACGCGGGCGTCGTCGAGCGCATCGCGAACGACTTCGTGGCCCGCGGCGCGGTCGCGGTCATCGGTCCCATCGGCAGCCAGCAGGTGGTGAAGACCCAGGAGATCTACGCGCGCGGTCGCGTCATCCAGATCTCGCCCTCCGCCACGTCGACCGATCTCACCACCATCCAGCCCTCGGGCGATCGCTGGCTATTCCGCACCACGCCGGCGGACGATTTTCAGGGCGCCGCGGTGCTCCGCTTCGCGAACCGCACGCCGCGCGGCCTCGGCGTCGACGGCGGCGCGCCCGCGGGCGACGGCGGTGTGCCGTCGTCGTGTACGAAGCTCGCGATCGTCCAGGTCGACAACGCGTACGGCAACTCGATGGCCGACGTCATCGAGAAGAACTTCGCGAAGCAGGCCGGGCAGGCGATCGTCATCCGGCAGAAGGTGTTCGTCGATCTCAAGGACAGCTACGCCGACGTCGCGAGCAAGGTCATCGCGCTCGCGCCGCAGTGCCTCGCGCTCATCTCGTACGACGACGTGGCGGTGCCCTTCGTCCGCGACTTCAAGGCCGACCCGCGCTACGCCGCGCTCGAGAAGGCGGGCTTCTTCTTCATCGGCACGGACGGCGTTTACACCGACGGCTTCCTCAGCGGCGGTCGCCAGAACCCCTCCGATCCGACGTCGCCCAACATCGTCGAGGGCGTCTACGGGACGAACCCCGACACGCAGCCCGGCACCAAGGAGTACAACGAGTT
>JAYTBL010000117.1:0-5432 GCA_043736975.1 Polyangiaceae bacterium | reverse complement strand
ACAGCCGGATCACCACCGGCGATACGGTGTACGTCGCGGTCAACCGCAGCGACTCCCCGAAGGACGTGAATTCGCTGCCGGGCGGCAACTACACCGAGCTCGTCACCGGTGGGGCGGCGAGCGGGCCCAAGGTCAGCATTCCGGCCCGCCAGACGCGGATCTTCGTCGCCAAGTAGCGCGCCCGGGCTTGTACGCTGCGGTCATGCGTACGAACGTCCTCGCGTGCTCGTTCCTGCTCCTCGCGGCCTGCGGTAACGGCGCGGATCCCGCGACCCCCCCGGGCGTGTCGACGCCCTCGGCAACCGCGAAGCCGGCACCGTCCGGCTCGGCGAGCTCGCCCGATCCCGACGTCGCGGGGGACAACCCCGCGAAGCCGCGCTCGCGGAAGCCCTTCGAGATCCACAGCTCGTGCCCGAGCATCGTGACCGTGATCTTCGGGGACGACCCGAAGGCGGAGAACGCGGGTCGGCGCACCCTGGCGCCCAATTCCGCGATCGATGGGCCGCGCGACGCCGAGGGCAAGCAGACGGTCACGGTGCAGAACGAGAAGGGCGACGCCATCGGCACCGTCCACATCACGAGGGGCATGAAGCGCCTGGAGGTCGGTCGTAGCTGCCAGACGGTCAACGCGGACTGATGGAAAGAAGCTGGCAGCGAGAGCACCGAACAGGTTACTTCCGTCGGCTTTACGCCGATTTACGTCGCATCGCTTCGTTGCTCCTCCCGGGATAGCAGCAGTACCCGTCGTCGTCGCGCCTCGCGCTGCTCGCAACTCGGCCTGAGTCCTCGGTCCGCAACCTGTTCGGTGCTCTAGCAGCTGACAGTTTCCGAATCGCAGACCGGTCAGCTGTTGGTAGACTTCTGCGGTGCTTCGTCGCTCCTACCGAGCTCTCGCGCCGCTCTGCACCATCGGTGTGGCGGTCGTGACGCTGCAGTGCGGTCTGCTCGGCGCGCCCGGCGGCTACTCGGGCGGCGAGGACCCGGGCGATGCGCAAGGCGACGCGTCGACCAACGGTGACGGCCCGAGCGGTCCCGATGCCGTGGTCCTCCCTGACGGCAACGTCCCCGGCGCGATCGGCACCATCACCCTCATGGCTGGCGAGCGCGATCCCACGTCTGCCGACGACGACCCGGCGTGGTCGGCCGATGCGTGGTCGGGCATCGTCGACGCAACCGGCGCGATCGCGAGCTGGCGCATCGAGAAGAGCGCGCCGCTGGTCGGCTCCTTCGACTCGGCCGGTCTCGTCGGCAACAAGTGGGTGATGATCAACATCGGCTTCGGGCTCAACGGCGCCCGCGGCACCGCCATCCAGCAGACGTCGTGGGTCCCCGGCATCGCCGGTGACTGGAAGGCCGGCCGCGCGAACGGCGCGCCAGGCGGTCTCGACGAGGCGACGCGCGGCTTCTTCGGCGCGCACATCGCGTACGTCGGCGGCACCCGAACCGTCGCGGTCGACGGCGGCACGAACACGTTCTTCACCACCGAGCTCCACGTCGCCGACGTCGACACGACCGCGAACACCCTCGGCCCGTCGACCGATACCGGCGTGCAGCTACTCCACGCGCGCTCTCGCGCCGGCGTGCTGTTCTCGGACGGTCACCTCTACGTGGTCGGCGGCCGCGCGCCCGTGCCGGGTGGCCTCACGTCCTCGGTGGAGCACTCCAAGGCCGATCTCGTCGCCGGGACGTTCGCGGCCTTCACCGACCAGCCGCGCCTGAAGGACGGCGCGACCGAGCACAAGGTCTTCGCCCCAGCGCTGGCGGCCGCGGGGGGCTACCTGTTCGTCGCAGGCGGACGCACCAGCGGCACGAGCACGCCTACCGACATCGTGCTGTCGTCGAAGATCGACGCCGCGACCGGCGCGCTCGGAGACTTCCAGTCGCTCACCAAGCTCCCCAAGCCGCTGCGCGATCACGCGCTCGTCGCGTTCAAGGGACGCCTCTATGTCGCCGGCGGCGCCTCGACGACCAACCGCACCGACGAGGTGTGGTCCGCCGCCATCGACGCAGGCGGCACGCTCGGCGCCTGGGAAGCGGGCGCCAAGCTGCCTGGCGCCCGCTCCGACTTCGTGGCGCTCACCTACTGATGAAGGCCTCGATCGCCTCCCTGACCCTCGGGCTCGCGCTCGCCAGCGCGTCCACCGCGCACGCCGATACCGCGTGCATCACCGCCTACGAGCAGACGCAGACGCTCCGCAAGGACGGCCGACCCGGCGCGGCCAAGGCGCAGGCCTCGATGTGCGCGCGCGAGGCCTGCCCCGCGCTCCTCACGAAGGACTGCAACAAGTGGCTCGCCGAGCTCGAGCTGATCATCCCCAGCGTGGTCCTCGATCCGCGCGCCCCCAGCGGCGGCCTGCGCTCGGACGTGCGCGTGAAGGTCGACGGCACACCGCTCACCGACAAGATCGACGCGAAGCCCATCGCGCTCGAGCCTGGCTCGCACACGTTCCTCTTCGAGGCCGAGGGCGCGCTCGCGGTCGAGCGCACGATCGTGCTGCGCGAGGGCGAGAAGAGCAAGAAGGTCACCGTCACCATGGCCGCAGCGCCCGCGGTGCCGGTGGTCGAGCGCCCGGTCCCGCTCGGTTTCTGGGTGTTCAGCGGCGTCGCCGTGGCAGCGCTCGCGACCTCGGCGGTCTTCGCGATCGACGGGCTCGGCAAGAAGAGTGACCTCGACCAGTGCAGGCCACGCTGCGCGCCCGAGGACGTCGATGCCATGTCGAGCCGCTTCACGTTCGCGGACGTCGCGCTCGGCGCCGGGGTCGTGGCCGGGGCGGCCGCGGTCTACGTCTTCCTGACGCGCCCCACCGTGGAAGTGACCCGCCCGCTCCCGTTCGTCGGTCCAGTCTCCGGCGGCGGGGCCGTTGGCCTTCAGGGGCGGTTCTGAAGGGCTTGGCCGCCTAGCACGAATCGGACCATCGCCAAAAGGATAATTTGGCTCGATCGTCCCTTGCGCGCAGGAGGCGGTGCGCTATGTCCGCCCTTCTCTTGCTGGCCGTTACCTTCGAGAAGTAATGACGAGCTAGAGGCACCTGGCCGCTGGGACGCGCAGAGCTCTTCAAGTGACCACGTGAGTGCTGGGAGGCACCGAGACGCCGATGAAGGAGGACGACGCATTGACGCCGACTGCAAACTCGACGGCCCCGCGGAAAGCGGTAGACTCTCCGGCACTCGTGCCTTCTTCCTCGCGCAAAGGTTCAGAGCTTACGATCGAGGCCCTCTACTCCATCCGGACCACGGGTTCGGGAGACGGGTGCCCTCAAGACGAGATCCCGGACGAGGGCGAGCGCGCTCGTCTGATCGGTGACCTCACCCGGTTGATCCGTGAGCCGCACATGCCCGAGCCGACGCGCTGCGCCGGGCTGACGCTCATCGGCTGGCTCGCGCGGCGGATGCCCGGGGAAGCTGCGCATGCGATCGGCGTGTCCGAGGCCCGCTCGTCGGAGCGCCGGATCCGCGCCGCCCAGCGCAAGACGCGCTGAGTCGTTCGGCTCGATGCATGCTCGACTCGCCGCGTTACCGCTGGCAGTCGTGATCGTGGTCGTTGGGGCCGCGGCAGCTAGCCGCGCCCTGCGTCCGTCCCCGGGCCCCCCGCCTGGCGCGGCGGTGACGACGACGACGCTCGCCTCGGCCGCGTCCTCGGGGCTCGCGGCGCCGCTGCGGGGGTTCGATGGCGGACCGGCGGTCCCGGCCGGCGCTCCACGCATGGTCCACGGCAGCCCGCGTCACGTTCATCGCTCCGGAGCGCGCGGTCCCCAGGCGGCGAAGGTCGGCTGGCGCGTCCCGGTGGAGGGCGCCGTCGCGGCGCAGGTCACGACCTCGCCCGACGAACAGACGCTCTACGTCGCCACGCTCAACGGCTCGGTGACCGCCCTCGCCCGAGCGGACGGCGCGCGCCGCTGGACCACCGGTCTCGGCGACCGCGTGTATAGTACACCTTTGGTGCACGATGACGGAACGCTCTACGTTGGCACCGACGGCAAGAAGCTCGTCGCGCTGAGCGCCGCCGGCGCAGTGCAGTGGCGGCTCGAGGTGGAAGGCGAGGCCGACTCTGGCGCCGTCTTCGCGAGGGACGGCACCATCGTGTTCGCGGCGGGGAGCGCGGTGTACGGCTCGCGGCGCGGGGGCGATCTGGCGTGGCGCTTCGCCGCGAAAGGGAAGGTGTTCACCGCGCCGGCGCTCACCGAGGACGGCCACGTCGTGTTCGGCTCGCAGGATCACCACGTCTACGCGCTCGCCAGCGACGGCACGCTCTCCTGGTCGACCGATCTCGGCGCCGACGTCGACGGCGCGCCGGCGATCGGCGATGACGGCGCGGTGTACGTGGGCACCGATCGCGGCGAGATCGTGCGGCTCGAAGCGCGCGGAAAGATCGCCTGGCGCGCGGCGGTGGGCGGCTTCGTCCGGGGGAGCCTGTCCCTTGCCCGCAACGGCGACGTCCTCGCCGGGACCTACGGGCCCGTCCCGCGGGTGGTCCGAGTGTCCCCGGAGGGCGCGATCCGGGGCGCTTTCGCCATCAAAGGAACCGGCGCCCGCGAGTTCGGCATCCACGGGGGCCCGCTCGAGGACGCGGAAGGAGCCCTGTATTTCGGGGCCCAGGACGACGCGGCCTACGCCCTCGGCCCGGACGGAGCCCTGCGGTGGCGCTTCGAAACAGGGGCTGACGTGGACGCCCCGCTCACCTTGCTCTCCGATGGGAGCCTGATCGTCCCGTCCGAGGACGGAACGGTGACGATGCTTTTGCCGTGACGTGCGGAGCGCGAGTATCCTCCGGTCGGCTAGATGCTGGGGATCCCGCCCGCCAAGGACACGGACGCCGAAGACGTCGTCTGGGGTCTCCAGACCGCCGAGACGCTGTGGAAGCGCGGCGAGCGCATCGACGCCGTGGTCTGGCTGCGCCGCGCGGCCGAGGCTGCGGGCGATGCCGAGGACGATGATCGCGCCCTCGAGCTCGCGCGGTCGGCCGCCGAGCTGAGCGACTGGATGGCGACGGGCACGAGCCAGCCGCCCGCGCCCGTGCCCCAGGTCGTCACGACCTACGTGCCCGACGGCAATGCTCGCCTCTCGATCGAGGTGAACCTCGACGACGTGGAGGCGGCCCGCGCCCCGCGGCCAGCGATCACCAGCGCGCCGCCGATCGGCGCGACCCCGCCGCTCGGCTCGCCGCTGCCGCTCGCGGGCTCCGCTCCGCCGCCGCGGCCGTCGCGGCCGATGCCGCCGCTGAGCCGGCCACCGTCGCAGCCGACGATGCAGACCGCCGAGCCGTCGTTCGATGAGCCTCCGCCCGTCTCCGCGCCGGTGTCTTCGCGCGACAAGCGTGACGAGGCCCGCCAGACGCCGATGGCGCCGCTGCCCTCGTACGCCAGCGACGCCCCGCCGTCGCGCGAGCCGTCGGTGCCGCCCGCCGACAAGGTGCACGCCGGGATGTTCAATCC
>JAYTBL010000116.1:0-5438 GCA_043736975.1 Polyangiaceae bacterium | reverse complement strand
GGCAGCGACCGCAGGTACTTCACGATCGAGTAGACCTCGAAGTCGGTCATCTCCGCGAAGTGCTTCATCTGCGGACAGAGCTCGAGATCGTCGTTGTCCTGCCCGCTGCGGATGGCCCGCGCGAGCAGCTCGTCGGTGTAGCCCTTGCGCGTGGGATCGGGCTTGTCGAGCGCCGACCCGATCCCGGTCTCGGGATCGGGGGTGAGGTTCGGCGGATAGAGCTCGACGCGCGGATCGGTCGCTCCGGCCTGCACCAGCGCCTTGGTGGCGCCCGACATGTTGGCGGTGTGGCAGTCGACGCACTTGCGCTTCTGCACCGCCTCCGCGCCCTTCTCGGCGGTGGCATTCTCGCGGCCCGTCGGGTCGGGCGCAGGAGCGTCTTCGCTGCTGCTCCCGCACGCGCTCGTCACGATGACGAACGCGACTCCCAACGCCGCACCTGCGGCGTGCTGCCAGGTCATTGTCATCCACCCGTAGTCTACGTCACTTGCCGCAGGTTCCCGCGGTGTACTTCGTGATCGCGTCCTCGACGAAGGCCTTGATGGAGGCCTCCATGGCGGGCGAGAGCTTGTACATGGGGTGGGAGTTGGCCAGGCCCTTCTCCACCGTGTTCGTGGACTTGCTCATGACGCCGGGGTTGTACTGCGGAGCTCCGGCGGGGGTGGTGGAGACGTACTGGCGGATGAACGGAGGGTCGAACCGCTTCGTCTGCTGGAAGGTGTAGTCCGGGTCCTTGCTGACGTTCGTGTTGCCGATGGCCATGATGAAGCCGGTCACGTCGTCCGCCGCGTGGCAGGTGCTGCACGGCTTGTTGTCGCAGCCGGTGCAGGTGTTCGCGTTCTCCTGCTGGTTCGTCGGGTTGTTCCCGGTCTGCCGGCGGACGGTCCTGAGCTGACCGAAGTTGATGGCGTCGAACTTCGTCTTGTCGAAGCAGTCGCCGAACTTCTCGAGCACGTTGGTCTGCGTCTTCGCCCCGCCGTCCTTCGCCTCGAGCGCGATCCACTGAGCGAAGAGGCTCTTCTCGGGCGCGGTGAGCTCCGGACCGCCGCCGCCCGCGTGCACGCCCTTGACGACGAGGCGCGAGGTCGCGGTGGCGAAGCCCTGGAGGTAGACCATGTCGTAGGTCTTCGAGGTGTCGGCCTTGACCATCCAGGTGGGGTTGCCGGTGCCGCCCGCCTGGTGACAGCCGGCGCACTTTGCGTCGAACACCGGCTGGAGGTTCTTCGCGAAGAAGTCCTTGCCGGCCGCGCTGTTGGTGGGGAGGCTGCCGGGGACCGCGGGGTCTCCGGGGCTTCCGGGAGTCCCGGGCTTGGTGGTGCCAGGGGTCGGGGTCGGGGTCGGGTCGTCGCCGCCGGGGTCGAGCGATCCGGAGTCAGGGCCGCCGCCGCACGCTGCGACGGCCGCAGCGGTGGCGAGGGCGATACCGAGGAGGAAGCGAGCGTTCATGATCAGACCTCCTCGTTCTTGCGGCGAACGGCGACGATGACGCCCGCGACGACGAGGAGCAGGAAGGCCGCGCCTCCGGTGCTCGACGAGCTCGAGGTCGAGGAGACCGAGCAGCCGCCGTTGTCGCCGCCGAGCGTTGCGCGGCCGTTGCCGTCGGGGCTCGTCGCCTCGCCGCCGAGGACCGAGCCGTTGTCCGACGTGCCGTCACCGCTGGGGTTCGTGCCCGGGGTGGTGGTGCGCGGCGAGGGGCCGGTGCCGTCCGGGTTGGAGCCGGGCTTGTCGGTGACGCCGCCGGGCGTGGTCTGGATGCCGGCCTGCCACGAGGCGGGGACGAGGGAGAGGTAGATGCTGTTGCGCTTGCCGATCGCCGCGCCGGCTGCGTCGGTGTAGCCGGTGACGGTGGAGAAGGAGAACGTCTTCACCTCGGGCATGAAGCCGCTGGCCGTCTTGCCGAAGCCCGGGTTGGGGACCATGCCGAGGCCGTTGATGAAGCCGCGCGCCTGGTTGTTCGGGTTGCGCTTGCCGCGGGCCTGGACGTTCGCGACGTCGGAGTAGGTCGAGACGGCGTGGAGCTTGGCGGAGTCCTTGAGGCCGAGCGAGCCGTCCGTCTTGAGCGGGATGAGCTGCGCGAACGCGCCCTTGGTGCCGGTCGACGAGCCGCCGATGTACGCGAGCGCGGGCTCGGCGTTGGGGCCGTAGGTGGTCGCGAACATCGACGAGTGGCGGCCGTAGGCGGCGGCGTTCGCGAGGGGCTCGCCGATGGGCGAGAGGTCCGCCTGGCTGAAGAGGCCGAGCATCGAGACCTGCGAGCCGCCGCCGTGGCCGTTGGCGCCGTCGCGCTGGCGGTTGACCGAAGCGCTGAACTGGTAGCCGATGGCGAGCTTGTCGCCGACGATCGCGATCGTCGGCTCGGCGACGTACTTGTTCGCCTTGGGGTCGGAGCGCACCGCGATCTTGCTCGCGACCGTGGCGCCGGTCGCGATGTTGAACTTTGTGACGCGGAAGCCGATCTCGGCGGGCTGGTTGTTCGCCTCGACCTCGGCGAGGAACCCCTCGGTCGCGCCCTCGGCCGCGGCGACCTGCGGGCGGCAGTGCTGCGCGGTGTTGGAGTACCGCTTCAGCCAGTCCATCTTGACGTTGCCGCTGTCCTCGACGGTGATCTTGAACGCCTCGGCGGCCTGGTTGTTGTACTGCATGCCGATCACGAACGAGTTCGGGCCGACCTGGACGATCGAGTGCGGACCGCGCTGGTTGTTCGGGTTCTGGACCTGGATGCCCTGCCGGAGGGCGGTCTGGATCAGGTTCGTCGGCTTGAGGAGGTTGTTCGCGCCGCGCGTGTTGTTGGTGATCGGCTGGATCTTGCCGTCCGTCTTGTTCGCGATGAACATGACCGGCTGCGGGTTGTTGTTGATGCCGTTGTCCTCGCTGGCCGCGATGAGGACCGTGTACTTCGACGTGAAGGCGATCTGGGGGCGCATGAAGGTGCGCTCGCCCTCGAGGGAGGGAAGGTCGACCATCACGCCCGGCGTCACGCCCTTCTCGGTGAGCGACGCGAGGGCGAACCCGCCCTGCATGTAGCTCGGGTCGTTCGCGTTCTTGTTGGGCGTGCTCGCCGAGCGCGTGTACACGCTGCCGAGGAGGATCGACGCCGGGTTCGACTTGTCGAACGTGAACTGGGGATCCATGATGCCGGCGCCGGTGTTCTTGCCGATGCGCGGGAGACCGTTCTGGACGGGGCCGAGGGCATCGCCTTTGACCCACACCGTGCTGTACGTCTGGAGGACGACCGTATCGGCGGCAACCGGGTCGGCGTGCGCATAGTCACCGGCGAAGAGAGCCAGCGTCGCGACCACACCTGCGCAAATACGAGACGTCTTCATGATGCATCCTCCAAAACGGAACGGGTTCAATCGCGTTCAGAGTTCGACGCGAGCTGCACGCTCAAATCGGTGTCCTCGGAGATCGCGCTCAGGTCGCGATGGCCGGGCCTCGTGGTCTTGAAAACCTGGATAGAGCTGATCAAGGCGTCCTTGTCGGTCGCGCCAGGCTCCTGAGCCTGCAGACCGGCGGGGATGCGAACGCGGATCTTGCCGTGGTTGTGCTTCGGCAAGACGAAGAAGAATTCAGGAGCGATCGAGGAGAGCTGCTCGCTGTCGGCGTGGGCGATGACGTCGTCACCGGCGACGAGCTCGACGGCCTTGATGCCGGCCTGGTCGACGCCCATCTGGCCGAGCAGCTTGGCGACGTTGTACTTCTGGTCGCCGGCGGCGGTGGTGCCCATGAGCAGCGCGTCCTGGAGCGCGCGGCGCTTCACGAAGCCGACCATCTTGCCGTCGACGTAGATGCGCGTGCCCTTGACGGCATCGCCCGAGGCGTAGGGGACCGCGTCCGAGCACCCGCCGTCGGGCGCGACGTGGCAGGAGCGCTTGGCGTCGACGAGCGGCGAGGCCTTCTTCACGTAGATCGTGACCTTGCGGATCTCGTGGACGACGTGCTCGTTCTTGAGGCCGTCGGTGTCCCAGCGAACGACCGCCGCACCGGTGTGACCCGAGAGGAACTGGAACTGGAAGCGGTTCTTCTCCTTGAGGAGCTCGCTGCCTTCGACGCTGGCGATGCGGTCGTTGTTGCCGTGGATGTGGATCGACTTGATGCTCTCGGGCGTGACGCCGATCGCCTTCACGTAGTCGACCAGCTTGTAGCGAACGGCGCCGCCCTCGAGCGACTCCGACGCCATCGTCGGGAGATCACCGAAGCGGAGCACCGAGGTCTGCACGCCGTCGACGAACACGCCGACGTCGAGGCCCATCAGCTTGCGCGAGCCGTGCTTCGGATCCTTGGGATCGAGCTTGCCCTCGCCGCCGCCGTTCTTCGCGGCCTCGTCCGATGCCTTCGCCTCGGCGAGGGCCGCGACATTCGGGTTGACGCTCGGCGCCGCCGCGTGCGCGTACATCGGCGGCTCGGGGGCCTTCTTCGAGCACGCGACCAGCGCGCTCAGGAGGACCACCGTGCAGAGCTGGGAGCGGGAGAGCTTCATTCGGTACGGACCGACCAGGTGCACCCGCCATGCCGCGATCTCGTCGATCACGCCACGCGTGCGGATCCGTCGGTGCGTCGCGAAAAACCGCGACTGTGCGCGGGCACCACGGCCGCACAAACGCGATGTCTCTGGGATGTAACATCGATCCAGGTCTGGCCCCGTCGGGGCTCAGCGTCGATGTAGTCTTTGCCCTCGCGCCGCTGCCGAACCTCACGATTCGATGGGTGAAGTCCTCTCCATGTGAGGGCAGCGAGCCGCGAAATCTGGCCAGGGTCGAAGTTACCGCCTGAAGGCGAACGGGTTGTCGAGCAATGTTCGGTGCGACTCGAGCTGGCGGGCGGCGTCTTGAAACCAAACCGTCCGGGTGGACGGTCTCACCTTCAGGAGTCACCCTGATTTCTTCGTTCCATCGCCTCGCCGCCGCCGCCGCCCCGTTCGCGCTTGGCGCCATCCTCTACGGCTCGCCCGCGAGCGCAGATGCCCCGACGCTCGTGCCCGAGCAGGCCATCCCGACCTCCGGCGCCGACCTCCATATCCACAACCACACCGGCTCGGACGTCGAGCTCGACATCTTCGAGAACGCGAGCGTTCACAAGACCCGCGCGGGCGGCTTGCACGCGGGCGACATCAAGGACGGCGAAACTGGGACGGCGCACGTCAAGGCTTGCCACTTCGCGGTGGTGCTGTTCCACGGCAGCGACGCGTACCACGCCGACCTCGATGCCTGGTCGCGAGAGGCGTACGGGTCAGAGCACGCCACTCCGCGGCGTTACTTGGGGTCGAAGTTACCGGCGCGGAGCTTCGTTTCCTTCTGCAGCGCGGCCACGTCCTTCTTCGCCTTGACCGCGATCTCGGATCCGTTCTCGATGTCCTTTGCTTCGACGGTGGTATCGCCCTCGACGACCACCGGGCAGCGACCGAGGCCGCCTCCGCCCTTGCCCTCGGAGTTGTGCTC
>JAYTBL010000115.1:0-12525 GCA_043736975.1 Polyangiaceae bacterium | reverse complement strand
AGCAGGAGATCCGCGCCATCCTCCGCGACTCGATGCTCGCCGAGGCGCGCAAGAACGCGCCGGTCCCCGCCGACGTGCCCGAGGCCGAGGTCCGCGCGTGGTTCGCCGCACACCGTGTAGAATACAAGGATCCCGAGCGCCGTCGGCTGTCCGCGGTGGTCCTGCGTGACGAGGCGGCGGGCCGCGAGGCGCTCGCCGCCGCCAAGAAGGTCACCAGCAGCACGCAGTGGGGCGAGATCGTGCGCGCGAAGTCGACCGACCCGCAGGCGCGCGCCAACGTGCCCGTCGATCTCGCCGGGGACCTCGGCATCGTCTCGCCCCCCGGCGACCCGCGCGGCGAGAACACGCGCGTGCCCGAGGAGGTGCGCGCCGCGGTCTTCGAGATCGCGGAGCTGGGCGGCATCGCGGATCGCGTCGTCGTGTCCAAGGGTAACTTCTACGTCGTTCGCCTCACGCAGAAGCTCGCGGCCCACGAGCGCACCTACGAGGAGGCCGAGCGCTCCATCCGCGTGAAGCTCGCGCAGGACAAGCTGCGTGCGAGGGAGGAGGAGATCCTCGTCGAGCTCCGCAAGTCGGTGAAGGTCGAGGTCGACCAGGCCGCGCTCGGCACCATGAAGATCGACATGGGCGACGGCGGCGGGCCAGCGAGCGCCGGCGACGCCTCCGCGTCCGACGCAGGTCGCTAGTGGCGGCGCTGGTCTCTGCCTCGTCGCTCGTGCGCGCGCGCGTGCCCGCGCCCCTGAAGACGAAGGCGAAGGCGCGGAGGGCGGGCGGCATCGGTCCGCGCAACTGGCTCAGCCAGATGCGCGACAGCGTCCGCACCGTCGAGGATCTCACGCGCTCGCTCGTGCTCACGCCCCAAGAGCTCGAGGGCGCGCGTCGCGCCGAGCGCGAGGGCCTGCCCATCGCGATCACGCCCTACTACCTCTCGCTGTGCGACCCGCACGACGCCGCGTGCCCCGTGCGCATGCAGTGCGTGCCGCGCATCGAGGAGAGCCACGAGGTACCGGGCGACCTCGAGGATCCGCTGGGCGAGGAGGCCCACGAGGTGGCGCCCCATCTCGTGCGCCGCTACCCGGACCGGGTCCTCTTGCTCGTGACCGATCGCTGCGCGGTGTACTGCCGCTTCTGCACGCGCTCGCGCATTGTGGGCGACGGCGGCGGCGCGGTCTCGCTCGATCGCCTCGAGCCCGCGTTCGCGTGGATCGCTGCGCACCCCGAGGTGCGGGACGTCATCGTGAGCGGCGGCGACCCCCTCGCCATGGCCACCGATCGCATTGATCGCCTGCTCGGCCGCCTCCGCGAGATTCCGAGCGTCGAGACCATCCGGCTCGCCACGCGCGTCCCGGTCACGCTACCGATGCGCATCACCGCGGAGCTGGTACGTGCGCTCCGCAAGCATCATCCGATCTGGCTGATGACGCATTTCAACCACCCGAAGGAGCTCACGCCCGCGTCGATCGCCGCGTGCACGCGCCTCGCCGACGGCGGCTTCCCGGTGATGAACCAGAGCGTCCTCCTCGCCGGGATCAACGACGACGCCGCGACCCTGGAGGCCCTCTTCCGCGGGCTCGTCCGCGCGCGCGTCCGCCCCTACTACCTCCTGCAGACCGATCCGGTCCGCGGCACCGGTCACCTCCGCACCCCGCTCGCGAAAGGGGTCGCGCTGCTGGAGCAGCTCCAGGGGCGCCTCACCGGCATCGCGCTCCCGAAGCTCATCTGCGATACCCCGGGCGGCAAGGGCAAGGTCCCGCTCCTCCCGGATTATGTCGTCTCCCGGAGCGAGGGTGAGACGGTCCTCCGCACGTTCCGTGGTGAAACCGTCGCCTATCGCGACCCCCCCGCACGTCGCTAGCGGCCACTCCGCCGTTCGTTCGGCACGCCTGGGCTTACGGAGTTGCTGTATTCTCCGCAGCGATGGGATTCCGCACTTCTTTTCGGAACTCGGGGCTCGTTCCGCGGCTCGGTCTCGTGGTCGCTACGCTCCTGACCACGCACTCCGCGCTCTTGTCCTCGGTGGCCTCCGCGCAGACCGCGCCCGACGCCAAGGCCAGCCTCGCGAGCGGCGATAAGGCGGCGCGCGCCAAGGACTGGGCGAAGGCCATCACCGAGTACGAGGCGGCGAACGGCGCCACGCCCAGCGCCGAGGCCCTCGAGGGCCTCGCCAACGCGCACTACCAGGCGAAGCACGAGGCCGCGGCCTACGCGGCCTACGACGCGTGGCTCAAGACCTACGGGGCGACTGCCGCGAAGCCGAAGAAGGCCGCCGCCGAGGCGCGCCTCAAGGAGCTCGGCGAGAAGACCGGCTCGCTGACGATCGACGTGAGCGAGGCCGGCGCCGCCGTCACCGTCGACGACCGACCTTCGGGCACGACGCCCCTCGCGGCGCCGCTTCGGCTCGGGCTCGGGCCGCACCGCGTGCGCATCACCAAGGACGGCTTTCTCCCGGCGGATCAGGTCCCCAACGTCGCCGCGGCGGTCGGCTCGACGCTCACCGTGAAGCTCGAGGCGCAGACCACGAAGGGGCGCCTCAGCGTCAAGGAGAAGAGCGGCAAGGCGATCCGCGTGCTCGTCGACGGCGTCGACATGGGGGACGCCCCATGGAGCGGCGAGGTCGAGGCCGGTCCGCACGACGTCAGCGGTCGCGCGGGCGTGCTGCTCGCGGCGCCGGAGAAGGTGACCGTCGAGCGCGGCAAGACGCGCGAGGTAGAGCTCGCCGCCTCGACCACCACAGCCATGCTCAAGGTCTCCACGAGCGACGGCAAGGGGCTCGTCTATCTCGACGGCAAGCTCGTCGGCGAGGGCACGTTCGCCTCCGAGATCCCGGCGGGGTCGCACCAGCTGCGCATCACGCGCGATGGCTACGACCCGTTCGAGGAGCAGTTCGACCTCAAGGACAAGGAGACGCTCGCGCGCTCCATCACGCTGAAGCTCTCGTCGAAGATCGAGACCGGCGAGGTCGTCACGGACAAGCGCGCGCTCGAGGGTATCTACGGCGGCTTCGGCCTGCTGCTGACGCTCTCGCCGGGCGGCATGGGCCATGCGATGCAGAACACCTGCGCCAGCCCGCCTCCCTCCGGTGAGCTCAGTGGATGCTCCGGCGAGGGCAGCGCGATCGGCGGCGGCCTCGATTTCTTCGTCGGCTACCACTGGGATCCCGTGGGCGTGGAGCTCTACGGCGGCGTCCAGTACGACCAGTCGACGCCCACGCTCACCTGGGGACCCTCCAGCACCGATCCCGGCATCGGGCCCGACCCGGCGCGCACCGAGGACTTCGCGGTCCGCCGCGCCGGCGGCTTCGCGATTCTGCGCATCCGCTACACGGTCCAGAGCGAGAAGCTCCGCTTCAGCGTGGCGGGCGGCGTCGGCCTCTCCTACCGGTCCATGTTCATGACGCGCGACACGACGGCCACCGACAACCCCACGTTCCGCGAGGCGTACGTGCCCGACGCCCAGACCTACCTCTCGCCCGTGATCTCGCTCGAGCCGAGCATCCAGTACCGCCTCAGCCCGAAGGTCGCGGTGGCGCTCGGCATGTCACTCCTCGTCGAGCGGCCGGAGACCTTCGACCAGGTGCCCACCACGCCGCAAGCGAAGGGAAACCGCCTCGGCCCCAGCGGTCTCACCACGCCGCAGTACGAGCTCGCGACGGGCACGCAGGTGATGATCGGACCGTTCATCGGGATGATGTTCGGCCCGTGATCCTCGTGCGGTAGGTCACGTCACTTCGGGGCGCACACGCCGCGGTGCGAGAAGAGCGGGACGGCGAGCGACGGCTGGCCGTACTGCGCTGCGTATCCCGCTGCGGTGCGGAGCGTGTCGCGGTACGAGGTGCAGGCCTGACCACAGACGTGGAGCCGGCGCGTCGTCGCGTTGTAGCCCCAGCCGTTGGCGGCCGCGCCGTCGCTCGTGCAGGCCGCGTCGCGCGTGATGGAGGAGAACGCGGGCTGGTTGGCGGCGGGGATGGCCACGGGATTGGAGTAGGTGAGGACCACGTCGTCGGGCGGCGCCTCCGCGATGTCGTAGGCGCAGGTCGCGAGGTCGTCGACGATCTTGCGGAGCGCGTCGATCGCCTGGTTCTTGTCCTTACGCGCATCGAAGAGGTGCGTGCTCGACCCGGGCAACGTGCCGGCATCGGCCAGGGTCTGGGCGCCCGGAAGGACCGGCGGCGGGTCGGGCTCGGGCACGACGAACCGATCACGCGCGAGCAGCGCCACGTAGGTATCGATGTTGCCGCCGGCAGGCGTGCGCGCGGTGGCGGCGCGCGCGGTCGGCGTGCCGCCGCAGCTGTTGGCGTCGAAGCTGCGGTTGCCGATGACGAGCACCGCGCGGCGGTTCGCGTCGGTGACGAGCTTGAGCGCGTTGTAGGCGTCGTCGAGCGCGCCGGTCATCTGGAGCGTGGTGTCCTTGGCCTTGAGCGATCCCGCGGGCTTGAGCGCGCTGAACGAGCTCACGATGCCCGGTCGCGACTTGGTGGCGAGGTCGGGCGGGACCGCGAGCGGATGCGGCGAGCACGCCGCGCCCGCGCCGCCGGGGAAGAAGGAGAGCCCGATGAACGTGTTCTTGAACGCGGGATCCGCGAGCGCCGCGCTCACGAGATCGCTGTTGGCGACGTCGGCGCCGCCGGTGCCGCCGCCGCCGCCGCCGGTGTAAAAGATGCCGTTGTTCTCGGTGTCGTCGGCGAGGATCATCAGCAAGCTCTTCGCGGGCTTGAGCTCGGTCGGCTTGCAGATCTCCTTGGTGAGCGGCAGGGACGAGACCTCGCCGGGCGTGCCCATGGCGGCGAGCTGGTCGTCGATGCAGAGCGGCTGGAACGGTCCCTTGGCCTGGCAGAGGCCGCTGGCGCGGATGGCGGTGATCCGATGAGCGGTCGTCAGATCGGTGGTGTTCGGATCCTCGCCGGGCTCGAGCGGGCGGACGCCCTTAACCATGTCGCAGAGCCCGGGACCGAGCCGGAAGCGCTGGGGCTTGGCGGCGTCGGGGATGAAGAACCCTTCGACCGGATCCTTGTCGATGATCTCGCGGGTGTACCCGCCGTCGTAGGTGATCTCGACGTTGATCCCGTCGCCGGTGCTGCTGATCGGATTCTTGGGGGCACCCTCGATGACCGGCGGCGCGCTCGGCGTGTTGGGCAGCGCATAGGTGCAGTCGTTCGGGTCGACGAGCACCGCCGGCACTGCGCCCGCGAAGCACTGGCTCGCGGCGAAGCATGCGCTTCCGGTGCCGTCGATGAGGTCGGGGCTGTACCGCGGGAGGAGCTTCTGGTCCGTGGTGTCGGTCTGGCAGCGGCCTGCCTTGCAGGTCTCTCCGTCCTTGCCGCACTCCTTGTCGAAGCACGAGAACTTCATGGGCATCGGCAGGAAGAGGATCTCCTCGAGCACGTAAGGTTGACGGCTGCGTCGCAGGATGCGGACGTCGTTCGTTCCCACCTTGGCGTTTCCGAACTCGCACGCCGTGAACAGCGGATTCGCCGAGTCGGGCGTGAAGTCCTCGCCCAGGCCGACGACGCTCACGGTGATCGGGTCCGTGATGTTCGGCTCCTTCGCGGCCGCGAATTGACCGAGGCTGCGTGGCAGCTTCACGCGGCCGTCGTAGACGGTGTACGCACGGCAGAACGACACCACGCCTCCCACGCTCACGTTGATGACGATCGCCTTGAGATCGCGGGGCACGGTGACCTGCGTGGAGATGCCGGCGACGTACTCCGTCTGCTGCTTGGCGCTGCAGCCTGACCAGGCAACGGTGGTGGCAAGGGCGGCTCCGAGTGCGAGAGCTCTACGTGCAAGCGAACGCATGTTCATCTCCGGGGTGCTGCATGACGAAGTGAAGTGAAGTGACGGGGGAGCTCAGAAGCGCATCGCGGGCGTGCCGATCGCGCCCGGCGCGAGCGTGCCCCTCACGGGCTGCTCGTCCTTGGGCTTCGTGATGAAGTAGATGGCCGTGGTGCTCGCGCCCACCACGAGCACGGTGCCGATCAGCCACGGCACGAAGCTCGTGTTGCGGTCCTCGTTGAGCGAGGCGGTGAGCGCGCGCTCGCCGCCCTTGGGGACGTCGACGTCATAGCTCCACGTGTAGTGACCTTGCTTCCTCACCACGACCTGGTGCGTACCGACGCCCACCGGGCCCTCCCACTTCGTCGAGCCCACGATCTTGCCGTCGATCTCGATCGTCGAGCCCTCGGGCTTCGCGGTCACGACCAGCTTGCCCTTCGACTGCTGCTCCGAGAGCTGCAGCGTGAGGTTCAAGGTCTCGCCCTCGCGCACCATGGCGCTCTGGGTAGCGGTGACCCAGTCGTTGGCCTCGGCGGAGAACGAGTGCGGCTCGGCCGAGACGTTGACCTGGCCCTTGTAGGGTGCGGCGCCCACCTCGCGACCGTCGATCTTGACGATGGCGTTGGTGGGGCCGACCACCGCGACGTTCACGAGCGACGTCTTCTGCGTGGGCGAGATCTTCATCGCGAGCTTCCCGGTCGCCCCCGCCTTGAGCTCGATGGTCTCGCGCGCGTCGGCGTAGCCGCCCTTGGATACGCGGATGTGACGCTCGCCGACCGAGACGCTCACCGCGCCCGGCAGGGGCGAGACGCCGACCTTGGCGTCGTCGACGAAGACGTCGGCGCCGGGCTCGCTCACCTCGATGGTCACCGTGGCGACGAACTGCTCCAGGCCGGCGATCTGCGTCTTCACGTCGGCCTCCTCGTCGGGGGCGAGCTGGCCCTTGCCCTCGACGAGCTCCTTCTTGAAGACGTCGATGGCGCGCGCGTAGCGTCCGAGGTTCTTCTCGCAGACGGCCACGTTGAAGAGCACGCGCGGGTTCTTCGAGGCGTCGAACGCGGCGTTGAAGCTGGTGCGGGCTCCGTCCCACTGCCCGCGCTGGTAGAGCGCGACCGCGGTGTCCCAGTGCTTCTTCGCCTCCTCGGGGAGCTGGTCGCGGAGGGGCCTCTTCTTCGCGGGCTGCGCGAAGGCGGAGGTTTCGGTGATGACCGCGAGCGACGGCGCGAGCAGCGCCGTCGCGAGCACGAAGGATATCGATCGGCGTTTCGAAGCGGAGAGCATCGTGGTCACGTGGGTCTTTCGGCGCGGTTCGGAGACGACTGCGGAGGACGTGGAGCTTCAATTCTTCATCTGCGTGTCGAGTACGTTGGTGCTCGTCGGATGCGGCGGGGGAGGGACCGGGCGCTGTCCGGTGCGCACGACCGGCGCCGAGGCCGAGGCGGAGGGCGCGGCGCTCGGCGCGCTCGCGATGACGCTCACGCTCGCCGGGGGCGGCGGCACCGTGCCGACCGCGACGGTCGCCACGGGCCCGGTGGGGGTCGCCGGAGCGGTGTCGGCGGTGGGCTGCACTGGGCGGTTCGCCTGCTCCTTGGGCGTGCGGTTCGAGAGCGCGAAGACGCCGCCGATGATGCCGATCAGCGCCACCACCGGCAGCGCGAAGATCAGCGGAGAGCGCTTCTTCTCACCGGGATCATGGGTCGAGGCATCGCGGGCGGCGCCGAGATCGGTGGACACGCCAGCGGGGCGCGCGCCCGTCGTCTTGCCCGTATCGTACTGCGTGCGGGCCTGCGCCTCCTCCGGCCGCGCGCGCTGCTCGGGGGCGATCGGCGTCGCCGACATGCGCGCCGGCGCGATCTGCGCGGTGTGCTGCGCCGGCCCTCGCCCCGGCGCCGCGAGCAGCTCGGTGACCGGCGGGCCCTTCATCACGTCGGTGGTGGGGCGGTTCGCCATCACGCCCGTGCTGGCGCCGATCTGTGAGAACGCCACCATCGACTCCGGGAGATCCTCGGGCGGCGCGATCGAGCCGCCACCCTTGGTCGGCGCCTTGAACGCGCGGATCCGGTTCAGCACGTTCTGCGAGCGCTCGCTCGCCCAGGGAGCGATGGCCTCCGCCATCTCGGCGGCGGTCGCGAAGCGATCGCTCACCTCGCGCGCCAGCGCCTTGTGCACCGCGACCGCGAGCGCGTCGGGGATGTCGGGGCGCGTCGACTGCACCGGCGGGGGCTCGGCGGTGAACAGCTTGAAGAGGATCTCGGTGAACTCGCCGCTCTCCGAGAAGAACGGCGTGTGCCCGGTGAGGAGCTCGTAGAGAATGACGCCCACCGAGTAGAGATCGGAGCGCGCGTCGACGTCGCGCGGGCTGCGCGCCTGCTCGGGCGACATGTAGAGCGGCGTCCCGAGCGCCGAGTTCGTCTGCGTGAGCGAGGCGCTGCCCGGCTGCTGGACCTTGCTGATCCCGAAGTCGAGGATCTTCACGAAGTCCGCCTCGCCGTCCTTCACGACGGCGAAGCAGTTCGACGGCTTCATGTCGCGATGGATGATGCCGATGGCGTGCGCGGCCTGGAGCGCGCGCAGGACCTGCACCACGAAGTGCACGGCGCGCTCGATGGGAAGCCCGGGCGTGCCGTCGCGCGCGATCACGTCGGCGAGGTCGTGGCCCTCGAGCGCCTCCATGACGAGGAAGGGCGTTCCGCCCGCGGTCTTGCCGGCCTTGGTCACCGGGACGACGTGGTCGCTCTTGATCAGCGCCGAGGCTCGGCCCTCGTTCAGGAACCGCTGCTCGGCCCCGGGGAAGGTGAGGAACTGTGGATTCATGAACTTGATCGCGACCGGCGTGTGGAGAAACAGATCCCACGCGAGCGCGACCGCACCCATCCCGCCCTCGCCGAGGATCTTCTCCACCCGCCACGCGCCGTCGATGATCTCCCCGGGCGCGGGGTACGGGCTGGTCGAGGCTTCGTTACTCATTTCCCATCTCGAGAATAGAAGCCCGCGCGTCCGGAAGCCAGAACGTCCATGACCCCCCAACGGAGGCGTGATCGGGCGGTCATGGTGGCCTATAACGCTCGATGATGGACGCCCCTCCGCCCGCTCCCCGCTCCGCCCCTCCCGCTGCCCCCGCCGCGCCCGCTCCGAGCTCGGCGATCCCCGCTGCCCACATGCAGCGCCTCGACGAACTGAACGCCAAGGCGCTGCTCGGGGGCGGGGCCGACCGTATCAAAAAACAACATGAGTCCGGGAAGCTGACTGCCCGCGAGCGCGTCGACCTCCTGCTCGACGCCGGCTCGTTCACCGAGATGGACCGCTTCGTGACCCATCGCTGCACCGAGTTCGGGATGGAGCAGCAGAAGTTCCCGGGCGACGGCGTCATCACCGGTCACGGCCTGGTCGACGGCCGCAAGGTCTTCGTCTTCGCGCAGGACTTCACGGTCTTCGGCGGCTCGCTCTCCGGCGCCTACGCGGCGAAGATCTGCAAGCTGATGGACCTCGCGATGAAGGTCGGCGCGCCCGTGATCGGGCTCAACGACTCGGGCGGCGCACGCATCCAGGAGGGCGTCGAGTCGCTCGCCGGCTACGCCGACATCTTCCTCCGCAACACCCTGGCGAGCGGCGTCGTCCCGCAGATCAGCGCCATCATGGGCCCCTGCGCCGGGGGCGCCGTGTACTCGCCCGCTATCACCGACTTCATCCTGATGGTCGAGGGCACGAGCTACATGTTCATCACCGGCCCCGAGGTCATCAAAGCGGTGACCCACGAGGAGGTCACGAAGGAGGACCTCGGCGGCGCGCACACGCACGCCTCCCGGAGCGGGGTCAGCCACCTGACCGCACCCGATGACAAGACCTGCATCGCGCAGGTCCGCGACATGCTCTCGTTCATGCCCTCGAACAACCACGAGGACCCGCCGTTCAAGGCCACGCAGGATCCGCCGCTGCGCGAGGTGCCCGCGCTCGACACGATGATCCCGCTCGAGTCGAACCGCCCCTACGACGTGAAGGACGTGATCCGCGCCGTCGTCGACGACGAGAACCTCTTCGAGATCGCCGAGGCGTTCGCGGCCAACATCGTGATCGGCTTCGCGCGCATCGGCGGCCGCTCGGTGGGCGTGGTCGCGAACCAGCCCCAGGTGCTCGCGGGCGTGCTTGACATCGACGCCTCGACCAAGGCCGCGCGCTTCGTGCGTTTCTGCGACTGCTTCAACATCCCGCTGGTCACGTTCGTCGACGTGCCGGGATTCCTGCCCGGGACCGATCAGGAGTACGGCGGCATCATCAAGCACGGCGCGAAGCTGCTCTTCGCGTTCGCCGAGGCGACGGTCCCGAAGGTCACGGTGATCCTGCGCAAGGCCTACGGCGGCGCGTACGACGTCATGGCGTCGAAGCACATTCGCGCCGACGTCAACCTCGCGTTCCCGACCGCGGAGATCGCGGTGATGGGGCCGGACGGCGCGGTCAACATCGTCTACCGCAACGAGATCGCGAAGGCCGCGGATCCGGCGGCGGCCCGCGCGGCGTTCATCGCCGACTACCGCGAGAAGTTCGCGAACCCGTACAAGGCCGCGGAGCTCGGCTTCATCGACGAGATCATCTACCCGCGCACGCTGCGCGCGAAGCTCCATCGCTCGCTGGAGATGCTCAAGGACAAGCGCGACGTGAACCCCCCCAAAAAGCACACGAACATCCCGCTGTGAGACGGATCACTTCTTGAACCTGGTGCCGCACTGCGCGATGCACGACGTCTTCGCGGGAATGCACCGCGAGCCCTCGGGGACGCGATCGTCGAGACCGCGGCAGCCGTTCAGGCACGCGTCGTAGTCCTTCGCTGCGGCCGGCGCCTCGCCCGACTTGCACTTGCCTTCGGCAGGCGACGCGGGCGCGCCCGAGCTCGGCTTCGTGCCGTCACTGGGCGTGGCCTCGGCCGGCGCCGCGGGCGTGCTCGGCGCAGCGCTCGAGGGCGCCGCTACCGCCGAGGGATCGGCGGGGGGCTCGGCGTTGCCGCCGCACGCCGTCAGCGTCGCGCCAGACACGAGAGACGCGAAGATCGTGACCGTGCTGAGCGCATTTCGCATGACGATGCGGTAGCACAAAGTTGGCCCGACCAAGCGATTGTCCTTAGGACCAAACCTCAGTCCGGAGGAGAATTCATGACTACTGCAAGCGATCGCCGCGCGCCTGACGCGTCGCGGATCCCGTTCGATGGGATGGTCGAGGTTGGCGGCGCGCTCGGTCCCTCGTTCGAGGCGCAGGCGGTCAATCTGTCGGAGGAGGGCATGCACCTCCGAACGGCATACCTGCCCGAGGTCGGTCAGCCCGTGACGTGCCGCTTCGATGCGGGACAGGGGATGGTCGTCGTCGCCGCCGGTGAGGTGCTCTGGAAAGACGACATGGGCAACGGAGGCGAGTTCGGGATCAGGTTCACGAACCTCGACTCCGCCAGCACCGTCGCCCTCCAGCGCATCGTGGGAATGGTCGAGGAGGGTATGGCGGTCAAGCCGCCCCACGGCCGCAAGGTCCGCCTCCACATCGACGGTCTCGCGTCGCCGATGCGCGCTCGCGTCAAGAGCACGCAGGGCTCGAGCGTCACCGCGTTCAGCGAGCTCGGCTTCCTGCAGGTCGGCAAGCAGCTCGACCTCGAGGACGCGGCGACGGGCAGCAAGCGCCCCGCGCTCATCGACCGCGTCGCGGTCGACATCGAGCCGGAGACGCGCATCCCGCAGCTCGTCGTCACGCTGCGCTACGACGACGAGGAGGCCTACGCCTCGGAGATGCAGCACATGGACGCCCCCCACGAAGAAATGACGGGACGTGACGGCTCTCTGGCGCCGCACGCGATGGACGACGAGATGGACGAGCACGACGCCCCGCACCAGCATGACGACCTCGACCAAGACGTCGCGCACGAGCCCGCGGCCGTCGCTGCCATCGCGGCCGACGCCGAGGGCGTGGACGAGGACTCCAAGAAGCTGAAGAGCGCCTTCGCCCGCAGCGCCGCGAAGGTCACCCCGACCCTCGAGAAGTGGGCGAAGCGCGCCAAGACCACGGTCGCCCTGCTCGCCGCTCGCGCCAGCGCAAAGCGCAACGGCGCCGCCGACGACGTCGAGATCCCGGTCCGTCGCACGACGGCGCCCGCGCCCGGTGGTGGTCTCACGACCTCGGGTCGCAAGGTGGTCCGCGGCGAGATCGAGGAGCCCCTCCTCGAGGAGTCGCTCGAGAAGCCGCGCTTCACGATGACGAGGAAGAAGATGGCGGTCGGTGGAGGCATCGGCGTCGCCGTCATCCTGCTCGCGGTCGCGATGCGGAAGCCAGCGCCGCCGCCGATCGCGGCCGCGGCCCCCGTCGACAGCGCGGCGCTCGCCGCCGCGGCGGCACCGAAGCCGATCGCGCCCCCGTCGCTGACGGGCGCGCCCGGCGCTCCCTCACCAGCGAACGACCCCCTCGCCACCGCCGCGGCAGCGCTCGGTCAGGATCCGCTGGCGGGAGGCAAGAACGGCAAGGCCACGCCGTTCGGCAACGGCCCCGTCACCCACGGCAACGTGCTCAAGATCAAGATGGACGGCGCGGTCACGCGCATCCAGGGCGCTTCGCAGCCGTCGGGCTTCACCGTCGTCATCCCGGGTCGCAAGTCCCTCGATGCCGCGGGACCGCTGGCGTCGAAGGATCCGCGCATCGCGGCCATCCGCGTCTCGAACGAGCCGGCGGGCGCGGAGCTCACCGTCACGTTCAAGGACGGCGTGCCCAACTACCAGGTGAAGGC
>JAYTBL010000114.1:0-5442 GCA_043736975.1 Polyangiaceae bacterium | reverse complement strand
CGTGGGAGGCTTTCGTGAACGCTCGCGTCGGGCGTCGACAGACACAACGCGTCCGACTGAGACGCGCTCGTCTCACCCCACGAGGCGGCCCTCCGCCGTTCGGCGAGCATTCTCGGACGGCACGTGAGGTGCAGTCGGCGCAGGAGGAGGTACGCGATGATGGTGAGAACCCGTGGCTGTCTCGGTGCATTGGCGCTGGTCGTGATCGCGCTGGCGGCGTGCGCAAGCCCCGCCGACGTCGGCGCGCCCGACGAGGAGAGCCCGTTCGCGCGGCCGCGGAGCGGCGACGCTCCCGATGCCGCGCCGGCCGCGCCAAACAAGGGCGGGGATCCGGCGAAGGGCCCTACAGGCTCGTCGATCGACGCCGGCGACGCAGCGACGCAGCCCGAAGCGGGCGGCCCGGGCGTGCCCGCGGGTTGCAACAACGGCGCGGTGAATCCGGCGTGGATCGGGTGTTACCGCACCGAGGCCGGCGCCGCGAAGTCCTTCACGCCCACGCCCGGGGCGCCCGTGAACCCCGCTACCCTCCTCTGCCCTGCGGATACCCTCGCGGTCGGATTCTACGGCGCCCAGGGTGACGTCCTCGACCACCTCGGCCTGATCTGTCAGCCGCTGGCGCTGGACGGGAGTCTGGGCGGCGCCACGGTCGACGTGGGCCCCACGTTCGGGGGCAACGGCGGCAGCGCCGCGCGCGTCCAGTGTCCGGCGGGCATGGGCATGTCGGGCTATTCGATCACTTTCACCGGCGGTTACGTCGATCGTCTCACGCCGCAGTGCAACCTGCCGCGCAACCGCCTTCTCCACGGCGCGGACCCAGGCAGCGGACCCGCTGCGCCGATCGGCGGCAACGGCGGCCAGACCACCATCACCGAATGGTGCGGACCCGACGGCTTCCTGCGCGCGGTGGTGGGTGGCGAGGGCTTTTACAGATCGTTCTTCGGCATCTCCAAGGTGGTCGGTTCCTTCGCCGGAGTCTGCGGCAACATTCAAAAGAAGGCGAGCTGACGATGCGCTACGCGATGCACCTGGGCTCTCTCTTCGCCGTGACCTGCGCGGCGGCTTGCAGCTCGACTCCGCCGGACGGCGGCGGAGCGACGCTCGACACGCGCGACGAGCGCATCCGATCCGTACCGCCGCCGGCGGCGCCCGACGAGGTGGCGGTCGCCGAGACCGCGCGCCGGACCGCGGACGTTCGCGTCGAGCAGGCGGTCCTGTCCTGCACCTACCGCCGCATGCAGGGCGTGCAGGTCTACCAGGACCTGGTGACCTTCGATCCCAACGCCGATACCTTGTGGCCCGGCGCGCTCGTGCAGACCCGATCGCTGTCGCACGGCATCCTCGAACCGATCGGCGTGCGTCGCGCACCCGGTGACGTCACGATCACGAACGTCGTCATCGGCGGAGGGGGCGGGACCGGCGGTGGCGGTGCCCCCGTCTACAGCCGCACCGTCGCCGCGCCCTCGAATGCCTCGATGCAAGAAGCGATTGGCGAGATCCTGCGCGGTGGTCCGGTGAGCAGCGCGGCGCGCGTCTCGTACCGCGCCGCGCGCGTTCACTCGCTGGAGGAGGCGGCGCTCAAGGTGGGCGTCGACGTCGGCTGGCTGGGCGGAAGCGTCAAAGCCAAGTTCGAAGGTGGCTACAAGAACACCCAGACCACGTTCTTCGTCGACTTCACGCAAGCGTACTACACGGCCAGCTTCGGGACGCCGGAGTCCCCCTCGGCGGTCTTCGACGGCGCCGTCAAGACCAGCGATCTCGCGCCCTATGTCGGCATCGGCAACCCTCCCGCCTACGTCGCGAGCGTCACGTACGGACGGCGGCTCATGCTCAAGATCGAGAGCGCGGCCAGCGAATCGGAGATCAAGGCGGCGCTCGACGCCGCCCTCGCCGTGGGCATCGACGTGAAGGCGGGCGTCTCGGCGGACTACCGCTCGGTCCTCGAGAAGTCGGACATCACCGTCTTCGGTCTGGGAGGCTCGCCCGCCGATCTCGCGGCGCTCACGCAGGCCAACGGAGAGAAGCAGGTCGAGGCCGTCCTGGCCTACGTCACCAACGGCGCGACCTACTCGCCCGCGTCGCCTCCCGCGCCCCTCAGCTATACGCTTCGCTATCTCGCCAATAACCAGGTTGCCCGCGTCGGCTCCACCGTGGACTTCGAGGTCCCCGACTGCCGCACTGCCGTGGCGCGCGCCGCGATCACCGTCGACGCGCTCGATCTCGTCGCCTGCGGTGCGGCCAGCTCCTGCTCCTCCGATCTCGACCTCGAGCTCCGCGTGCGAAGCGCCGACGGCAAGGATCTCGCGGAGCCGACCCATGTGTCGGTCAACGCGACCGCCGGCTACCCGGTCGCCCTGGCCCGGAGCCTCTCTTTTGCCGTGCCGAAGTCGGACGCCAGCGCGTTCGTCGTGGAGGCCCGCGCCACGCCGCGCGGAGGCAAGGTGGGGCCCGCCGCGTCGAAGAGCCATGCCGTGCGCCTCGACGGCGCTCCCGGATCGACCGCCGCCAGCATCGAGAGCACCGGCTCCAACTTCGTGGAGCAAACCACGACGCCCACGCCCTCCGACCTGCGCTTCCGTGTTCGCTACACGCTCCGACAGGATCCGTGAGCGCCAGCGGCAGCCTCGATGATGACTGACGCGAGGGAGCACGCTAGTCCATGGTGGTGACGTGTATCCTCGGCGAGGGAACCAAGGTCGCGGGCACGCTGCTCCCCGAGCTCGCCAGCGACCACGATACGCTGCGGCGCTTTCGCCGCGAGGCGGAGGCAGCCGCGGGTCTCGGTCACCCGAACATCGTGCAGATCATCGAGCTCGTCGAGGAGCCGAGCGAGGCGCCGATCCTCGTGATGGAGCTGGTTCGCGGGCAGAGCTTGAGGCAGCTCATCGCGGCCGAAGGCCAGCTCGCGCCGGCGCGCGCGGCCTTCATCGCGATGCAAGTGCTCTCGGCGCTCGCCGTCACGCATGAAGCGCACATCATTCATCGCGACATCAAGCCCGCCAACGTCTTCATCTCGGAGACGCGCGCGATCGCCGACTTCGTGACGCTCCTCGACTTCGGGGTGGCCAAGCGTCCTCGACGCCTCCGTCAGCACCACCCAGCTCCTCTCACGCGCTTCGGGCAGGTCATCGGGACGCGCTCCTACATGGCGCCGGAGCAGACGCCGGGTCTCACCGCGACCGAGCGATCGGATCTCTTCGCGGTGGGCGCGCTGCTCTTTCACGCGCTCACCGGCGGCACGCTCTACGCGTGCGCCGGCGCTCCGACGCCCGACGAGTTCGCGCGCGGCCAGAGGCCGCTGGCCTCGCTGCGACACTTCGCGCCGTGGCTCGATGCGTCGCTGGTCGCGGTCGATGTCGCCGCCACGACGCGCGACGATCCCTCGGTCTCCGCCCGCTGCGTCAGCACGGAGACGAGCGATGGCCCGGCGACGAGCACGCAGGTCCTTGCCCCGTGCCGGGTTCGCAGCCGATGAAGCGGCAAGCAGAAGGGACCGCCCGCCGACTCCTGGGAGCCTGGGAGAGGCATGCGAAGTTCGGGTGTGCGCTTACCGGATGGATGGCAATCACCGTCGGCTCTGGCTCGTTCCATGAGCTTGACGCCTATCGCCCTGGCGACGGCTCTGGTCCCGTAAAAGCTGAAATCGGCTGCGTGTTTCCCGCGCCGGACGAGCAGGCGAGCGAGGCAAACGAGGCAGCGAGCACGATCATCGCTGCGGCGCGCGCGCTGCGCAGGTGACGAGGAAGAACCAAGGCGCGCTCACGGCTGCAATTCATCGTCCAGCACGCACAGGCTCTCGCATCCCCTCACTTCGCTGGACAACCAGGGTCGGTCCCGAGCTCCACGTCATCGACGCGGACGACGGAGCAGTCGCCGCCAGTCACGAAGCGCCTGAACGTAAGCGGTAGGCTTCGCCCGGATCGAGATGGAGGCAAACATACCTTTCCCCGCGCGTAGGGACCGCTCAGCGCTTGAACCGCATCGTTGACCGAGAAGAAGGTCGCAGTGGACGACGCGTACCAGAAGAAGACCGCCGGACCGGCGGCTCCAACCGCGTCCGGCACGGTGACCGACTGGACTGCTTCCGCCCGCGCGGTCATGCATCCAGCGACGCCGCCAAGCTCGAGCGATGACGCGCCCGTTCTGGCCGTGAACATCTCCGTCGTCACGCGCGCGAATGCGTTCGCGGTGTCCGACGTCGAGAGCAGCCAATTCGACGGTTCGCCCTCGAAACCGCCGTCGAAGATGGCGCCGTCCCCGCAGCTTGGACTGCTCACCAGGCTGACATCATCGACAATCGTCTCGTACGGAGAGCACGTCCCCTTCTCGACCGAGAAGGTCACGTTGAACGCGTAACCCTTCAGGCTCTTTGGTACACAGATCGTGCTCGTCGTGAACGAGGCGGTTTCGAGAACGCTCGCGCCGTTCGCGCGGAGGCGTCTCCCGCCCGTTCCGCGGTGGGCGAAGCGCAGAGCAGGGTTCGCCATGGCTTTCGCGACAGATACGTCTCCCGTCAGTTGTCCTGGGGCGCAATCTGCACCCGCGAGCTTCCCGGCGCGACTTCCGGCAACGCCAGCTCCGTCGACGACGGATGCATTGCCCGTCACCGTCCAGCCGATCGGCGCGGCGAAGTCACCGTTGATCACCTTTCCGGGGGCAGGGCACGTGGCGTCTGGAACGTAGTCCGCGCGGTCGAAGGTCGTACGCATCTTGCCGCCGCGCAGCACGAGGCTCGCTTTGCTTCCGTACGCGAGATCGCCAAGGCACACGCGGCTCGTAGTGAACTTCGTATCAGAGAGGTCCGCGCCAACATCACCTGGTCCGAAGCTGACCGAAGCCGTGAGCGGGAACACGCAAGCTGGGTTGATTCCGCACGGGAACCGGCGCCCCACGAGGTTCAGCGCGAGCGGCTCGGCATCGCTCAAATCCGGCATGTCGAAGCGCTGGCTCACGCTCGACTCGTCGTCGGAGGTGGCGGTCCCCAAACCGCTGGCCCCCTGCGCTAACGGCGTCAACGTGGCCGTGCCCGTCAAGGTCCAAGCGGGCGACGCACTTTCGAAGCTCGGGTCTTGCGGGCCACCGCGAAAGACGCAGGCGCCGGCACTCGATTCGTATCCCGTCGCACAGACACAAGCGCCGCTCGTACAAATTTCGTGCGCCTTGCACACGGATCCTCCGCAAGGCGCAGCTGACGCCGCATCGACCCGGGCGTCCGGCGGCTCCCCCGCCTCTACGGACGACCCCGCTTCGGTCGACCCAGCACCCGACGTCGGCACGCGCTCATCGAGCCCGAGAATGGCTGAGCAGCCGCAGGCGAACGCACAAAGGGCGGACAGCGGCAGCCGCGACTGTTGCCTCACGAGGCAACCGACTCTTTGCACATGATGGGCAGCGTAGCGGGTGCGAGAATCCGGTTCAAGGCTCGCTCCGGACACCCCGGCCCCC
>JAYTBL010000113.1:0-2097 GCA_043736975.1 Polyangiaceae bacterium | reverse complement strand
CCGCGATCGGCAATACCTGCGTCGGGTGCCACATGAGCCCGGTCGCGTTGAACGGAAACGTCCCCGATCACACGATGAAGCCTAACGTCGCGTACTGCAAATCGTGCCACACGACGTACACCGGCACGAACTTCGACATCCAGGGCGGCCGCACGGTGGTGAAGAACGCGCTCTCCGAGCTCGAGACCGCGCTGAACAACCTCGGCCTGCTCACCCGCAGCCCCGCCGCGCCGTACAGCGCGCTCTCCGAGGACGACCTCGGCGATGCCCAGTTCAACCTCGACAGGACCCGACCGGGCGGCAATGCCGGCGCGAACTTCACGCTCGACGCCGTCACGGCCGGTGCACTCTACAACTACTTGATCATCGCTCGCAGCAAGGACCTCGGCGTGCACAATCCCACGTACGAGAAGCAGCTCCTGTGGGACTCGATCAAGCAGATCAAGGGTACCGATCCGGTCAGCCTCGCCGCCCGTCCGATGTGACCCCGTCGTCGTGACGGGCGCGCCTGCTCGCGAGAGCAGGCGCGCAACGGTCGCGTCGCGTCTCAGGGGCGGAAGTTCATCGAGCCGAGGGCGAACGTCGGCGGATACTCGTAGTGCAAGTGGCCGTGCGGGTGGTGGCCCCGGTGACGCTCGCACCATAGCGAGGCGCGAGCGGTGCGGGCGCGGACCTCGACGCAGTCCCGGCACGGCGGCTCGATGCGCACCCCGGTGGCGACGGCGTCCGGTGGCACGACATGATCCTTGGGACGGACCACGAGCACCGGGCATCCGGCGTGACGGACGACCTGCTCGGCCACCGACCCGAGCGCGAACCGCGCCAGCCCGGTCCGCCCCGCCGTCCCGACGACGAGGAGATCGACGCCGATGTCGGAAGCGATCTGCACGATCTCTCGCCAAGGCTGGCCCGCAGCCAGATGGCCCGCGATCTTTCCGCGGAACGTCTGCGCGGCGTGCGCCGCCGTGCGCTCGAGCAAGAGCTCGCCGCCGCGCAGGTAGTCGGCCGGAGCGCCCATGGCGGACATCCCGAGCACGTCGTTCGAGGAGGGCCCGGGGACGATGTGCACGATGTGGAGCTCGGCGGCCCCGCCCAGCGCTGCCCCGAGGCCGCATGCGACATCGAGCACGTGCATGGCATCCTCGGTCGCGTCGAGCGCGACCAGGTAGACGGTGGGCGAGGGGCCTGAGCTTGCGGGTCGAGAGGTCATGTTCATTCTCCTGACCAAGCTGCCGAGCAAGGCGCGCGCCACCGCCGCTATTTCATGCGGTCGGCGGCCACGAAGTAGGTCCTGGCGTACGCGACCAGCTGGCCGTCCGTCGGATGATCGACCGTCTCGACGCCGACCACCTTCGTCTCCAGCGCGTGAGCGTGCTTGTGGAGGTACCGGATCAGCTCGAGCTTCGCCTTGGCGGGCCCGACCACGAGGATCTCCTCGCTCGGCTCGAGCGAACGGGCGATCTCGTGGAAGAAGCGCTTGGCGTCGTCCGGGTGGTCCTTCGCCCCTTCGGCGCCCGTCGGATGCTTGTGATGCTGGTGACTCGGCGCGTGAAGGTGCGCCTCGTCCACGTGGTCGGGGTGGAGGTTGAAGATTCGCGCTTCCTTGTGATCGAGCCACACCACGGCATGTTTGGACATGCGCAGTCCCTAGCACTCCCCGTGCCGCGCTCGGCTAGGACTCCTCGGAGAGGGCGCGCAGGCCGTCGACGGCCGTGAAGACGCCCACCAGGCAGCCGTCCTCCACGACGACCGCGGCGCCGTAGCGCTTCGATTCCATCGTGCGCGCGACCTCGCAGAGCGGCGTGGACCGCGTGACGATGTAGGGCTCGGGCTCCATGATGACCTCGACCTTCATCCCGTGCGTGTTCGCGAAGCGCGAGGCGACGAAGAGATCGCGCTCCGAGACGATCCCCACGACGCCGCCTTCGACGACCACCGGCAGGTGCCGCACGCCGTGCTCACGGAGCAGCGCCGTCGCCTGCTCCACCGAGTCGGTGGGCGCGAGCGTGTAGGGCAGCGGCGTCATCCAGTCCTCGACCACGACTTGGCGCTTCATGGCGTCTGCGGGACGCAAGATCGGCGCCGCGGCGCTCAGCG
>JAYTBL010000112.1:0-2098 GCA_043736975.1 Polyangiaceae bacterium | reverse complement strand
ACGGCCGCGCGCTGGAGGACTTCGTCACCGGCCAGGGCTTCGGCAACCAGCCCAACGCCTTCGATTCGAAGCAGATCGAGAGCGAGGTCCAGCGCTCGTCGAAGGCGCAGCCCGATCTCAATACGCCCATGGGCCAGAGCTCCACGTGGCGGGCGCTCTACTCCGCGTCGGTCGCGGGCGAGTTCATCCCGGTGCCGTACCACGACGTGAAGGTCACCGATCCCGACAAGCTCGCGTTCGCGAGCGACGCGTACCGCAAGGTCGCCGACGGCCGCTCGCCAGCCGCGGGGCTGCCCGATATCCGCCGCGTGTTCCTCGACTCCGCCCTGGGCGAGATGTCGATGCGACCGAAGGCGGGCGCCACCGGCAAGGAGATCCTCGTGCAGACGTGTGCCCAATGCCACAACGCCAAGCTCGACTCGTCGATCTCGCGCGGTCGCTTCGATGTCACGAAGCTCGACTCGATGTCGCCGCCGGCGAAGCAGGCGGCGCTGGCGCGGATGCAGCTGCCGGCGTCGAACCGCCTGCACATGCCGCCGGCGATGTTCCGCACCATCCCCGCCGAGGCGCTGAAGCTCGTGGAGGCCGAGCTCACGAAGTAGTCGCGTGATCTGGCGTTCTCCTGGAGCCGGCGCCGTGGCATGCTCCGCCGCCTCATGCCCGCGTGGTTGTCCGACTTCCTCCCCATCGTCCTGCTCCTCGGGCTGATCGTCGTCGTCGTCGGGCGCCTGCCCAGGGCGGACCTCGGGCACTCGCCTGCGTTCCTGCGGCGCCGCTTCGCGAACTGGCTTCCGGTGGGCCTCACCTACGCGTTCCTCTACATGGGGCGCTACAACCTGAACGCCTGCATCGGGCCGGTGTTCGACAAGAAGCAGTTCTCGGGCGTCTTCTTCTGGGGAGCGATCACCTACGGAGTGTCCTTCGTCATCAACGGGCCGCTCGCCGATCGCCTGGGCGGGAAGAAGACGATCCTCATGGCCGCGCTCGGCTCGCTCGCGGCGAACGTGGCGATCGGGCTGGTGGTCATGAACGCGATGCACGGCACCAGCTCCGTTCCCAAGGAGGAGCAGGCGGCGCTCGTCCCGCTGCTCAGCGTCCTCTACTCGCTGAACATGTACTTTCAGAGCTTCGGCGCGGTCTCGATCGTCAAGGTCAACTCCGCCTGGTTCCACCTGAAGGAACGCGGGACCTTCGGCGGCATCTTCGGCATCCTCATCTCGCTCGGCCTGTACTTTGCGTACGACTGGTCGGAGCTCATTCTGAAGCGCACCAGCGCGCCCTACGTGTTCTTCGTGCCCGCGGCGATCCTCGGGATCTTCGCGGTGCTCGACCTCATCTTCGTCAAGGACACGCCGGGCGATGCCGGGCACGCGGACTTCGACCTCGGGGACGCGTCGTCCGGTCAGTCCAGCGAGCGCAAGCCCGTGCTCGAGGTGGTGACGATGATGCTGCGGAGCCCCGCCATCCTCACCATCGCGGCCATCGAGTTCTTCAGCGGTTACCTCCGCAACTCGATCCTCCAGTACTACAAGACGTTCTCCGAGGAGACGGGGCGTGCCGCCTCCAAGGCGGCGGTGAAGGCCGCGTCGGTGGCGGCGGCGGCGGGGCTGCCCGCGCCGGAGCTCGCGCGCGAGTTCGTGCACGACAACTGGGGCATGCTGAACTGCATGGCCGGCATCTCGGGCGGCGTGATCGCCGGGCTGATCTCCGATCGCGTGTTCGGCTCGCGGCGCGGGCCGGTGGCGGGCCTCCTCTATGGCGTCATGGTGGTCGGCGCGATCTTGATGTTCGTCACGCTCAACACCCGCGCCATCGGCTGGATCGTGGTGCTCATGTCGCTTGCCATCATCGGCGTGCACGGCATGCTCTCGGGCACCGCGAGCATGGACTTCGGCGGCAAGCGCAACGTGGGCGTGGTGGTCGGGGTGATCGACGGCTTCGTCTACCTCGGCACCGCCTTCGAGGCGTTCGTGCTCGGCCACGTGCTCCCCAAGGACGCGGCCGCGAAGGACTCGCACGCCTGGTGGACGTGGCCGGCGGTCATCCTCCCAGCAGCGCTGATCGGCCTGGCGCTGACCACGCGCGTGTGGAACGCGCG
>JAYTBL010000111.1:0-2100 GCA_043736975.1 Polyangiaceae bacterium | reverse complement strand
GAACACCCCGAGCCCCGGAAGATCCGCAAGGCCGTCGACGCGCTCGAGCAGGGCGAGGTCATCGGTTACCCGACCGACACGGTCTATGGCCTGGGATGCGACATCTCGAGCAAGAAGGCGGTCGACCGGCTCTACCAGATGAAGGCGATGGACCGCGCGCATCCGCTCGCGTTCATTTGCCCCGATCTCTCGGAGATCGCCCGCTACGCCGTCGTCGACAACCAGGTCTACCGGGTGCTCCGGCACTTTCTTCCCGGGCCGTACTGCTTCATCCTCGAGGCGACGAAGGAGGTGCCGCGGCTCCTCCAGACCAAGCGAAAGACCATCGGCATCCGGGTGCCCAACCACGAGGTGGTCTGCGCCCTGGTGCGCGAGCTCGGCCGCCCCATCATCTCCACCACCGCGCAGCGCGCCGGCGCCGAGCAGCCGCACATCGACGCGCGCGAGATCGACGAGGACTTCAGCGGCCTCGGCCTGGTCATCGACTCGGGTGCGGGCGGCCTCGTACCCACCACCGTCGTCGACCTCACGGTGAGCCCGCCGCAGGTCCTCCGCGAGGGCGCCGGTCCGATCGAGGACTTCCTCGACCTGGCGCCGCGCTCCCTGCGCGACGTCCAGAAGTCGATGAAGCAGCTCAAGGCCGACCTCCGCTGATCTGCGATGTTTGGGCAACATCGGGTCGGCGCGATGCCGTCACCCGAGGAACGAAGTACGCGATGCGCTCCGACGTCGTCTGCGGGACGCCACGACACGCGACGTCGCGGAGCGCGCATGAGCTGTGACTCGAGAGACAACGCTATGCTTGGAGTGGCCGAGGAAGGAGGCAGCGATGGCAAGCAAGAAGGTCGATAGGCCGCTCGTGGTGCTCCGCGAGATCCGAGACGAGCTGAGGGAGATCCGAGGCGACTTGCGAACCACGAATGCACGCGTCGATACGCTCTCCGAACGCGTCGACGACCTCCGTCGCTACGTGCCAGAGATGGAGATCCGGCTCGCAAGCGCGATCACGGCCATGGTTGGGGCGGTCCGAGACGGTCGCGACGTGTGATCGAGAGCGGGAGGCCGAACCACGTGCCGTCGGCGAAGACCGATGTCGGCGACGGGCGGCAGTGCATAGCGACGCGCGACGCCGTGGCCGGTCAGGACTACGTCGGTGCGCGAGAAGTCCGCGCGGCCGCCCCGCTGGGCGCGACCACGTAGGACGCGAAGCAGACCGCCCCGCCCGCGGCTCGGGACCCGGGGCCGCGTCGTGCCCGATGAGCGAGCGACGGGTCCGGACCACCCCCGACCTCGTTCCCGATCGAGGCCGGGCGGGTTCCAACCTGCGACTACACGCTGGGGCTCGCCGGGCCAACGCAGGCGGTGGGAAACGGAGCGAATGCGTGTGCCGGAGGCTTCGGAGGCATCGGAGGCATCGGAGGCATCGGAGGGAGAGGCGGAGGCGGGGGCGGCCTCACCCCCGCCGCGGACCAGCACCCCGGCATCACCGTTGGCGAGAAAGGTCTCCCCGGCATGAAGGGCCTGGGCGGCGAAGCCGCGCAGACCACCGCCCCCGTCAGCAAGCCCGGCGCCGACGGCTCCCCCGGCGCCGACGGCGACGCCAAAGCCGTCCTGGCCGCCCCATGACGTCCTGTGCTCCCCTTCGCCTACTTCGACGCGCCGCCGCCTCCGCCGCCGGTCCCGGGCGCGCCGTCGTGCTCACGCTCGCGTGGCTCGCCCCGCGGCCCTTCATCGATCATCCGAGCGTTGGCGCTGCGCGCATCCTCTTCGAGCGCGAGGGCGAAGAGTGGACGGTCGTCGACCGCGAGGGGCGAGGGATCTGGTCGATCGGCGGCGTGCCGCTGCTCGCGCGCGAGCCTCGCATCGTGCGGCCTACCCATCGCGTCGTGGCGGGTGACTTCGCGTTCGTCGTCACCGTCGATGAGGCGCCCTTCGCCGCTGAGCTCGACACCCGGCGGATCGCACTCGAGGCCGTGGCACGCTTCGCTGCGCGCGCCCCGCCCCACGGTCCACGCATTCGCGTTGTCGAAGGCGCCCATCGCGGAAGAACCCTCGATCTCGCTCGCGAGCGCACGTATGTGATCGGTCGCGCGGAGACGT
>JAYTBL010000110.1:0-2102 GCA_043736975.1 Polyangiaceae bacterium | reverse complement strand
TTGTGCGGGTCGATCTTCACGGCCTCGTCGAACGCCCCTACGAATGTCTGTCCCCGAAATCCAAAGCCGATCGCGTGCGACGAACGCCGCGGGCTCCGTGGACGGATCGCCCGTTGTGCGAATTGCGTCAGCACTGGAACCTCCGACCGCGTTGAGCGAATCCGCCGTCGCCTTCAGTGCGCGACGGCGTCGATCGGTTGCGACCAAGCGGGCTTTCCCGTGGCCCGATCGATCGCATGCAACGCACACCGGATGGGCCCGTAGGGCCCTGCCAGCTCGCTGCAGTCGAGGTAGAGCAATCGATCGCCGAAGATGGAGAACGGCGGCTGAAAGCCGTCCCGCGCGCGCAGGTTCATCACCTGCGAGCCTTCTCTCACGGAGAAAGCACTCCAGTTACTGATGCTCCCCGCTGGCAATCCATCGACCTCGTGATCGTTCACCTGCATCAGATAGACGTGCTCAGGGTCGGGCGACGGCAGGTGTTGCAGATATCCTGGCTTGGGCAGTACCGCGACCAACTCGCGACTCTGGAGCGGTTCACCCTCGAGGGTCCACGCGAACAATTGCAGTCGGCCATTTTGCTCCGCCAAGGCGAGGATCCGATCCCTGGCGACCCAAGTCGCACGTTTCGCATCGGCGCTGCGAAACAACGACGCCCCGAAGGGAAGCGCGACGACCGGGGCGTCAGCCGGGGCGAAGGAAGTCGGGCGAACCGTTCCCTTGCCGAGATCGATACGCGCGGCATGCGTTTCACGCGACACGGCGGGCGGTCCGGGCTTCTCCCGTGGCGGGGGGGCATCACCCACGACCGCGGGCGACCGCAACAAGGCCGTCCAAGATAAAACGAGGTCGTTCTTCTCGCGACGCACCTGAGGATTCAGAAGCGGCAGAGCTTGGCCCAGGCTCTCAAGCCGTGCGACCAGGCGTCCCGATCGCTCATCGAGGAGCCGAAGCATGCCGTCGCGACTGGCGGCGAGGACCAACCCGCGCAGAGCAATGAGCGGACGGGTGCCCTCGCGGCTGCGCCACACCGTTTCGCCGGAGCGTGCGTCGAGCGCAATGACTTCGCCGTGGGGACTCTCGATGTAGATCCGGCGACCGGTGCGATCGGCAACGCCTCCCGGAACGAACGGAGCGCGCTCCGATCCATCGAGGAGCTCCTCGATCGTGCCTGCGCCGGGGAGGATGTACTTTTCCTCTACCGGCGCGGCGCTCCGGGTCTTCGGTGTGATGGCGCAGCCGAGCAAGAGGAGCGGGATCAGGAAGACCTGTGAAGCCCCCTTGCGCCAAGCGTCGACGAGTGCAGGTTCTCTGGTTCGATCGGCCGTTGGCACCGAGGTCGAACGTAGGGGTCGTTGGAACCTTAAAGCAAGCTGGAGACGGGCAATTCGAGCGCGGCGCAGGGTGCAGATCCAGCGAGGGCGGCAACGGATCGTGGCGCTGCAAGGTGCGGATGTTGAACGTCTCCTCCTGCGTGCAGGGTGAGGTTCGACCAGAAGCGTCATCATGAGCAACGAGACGCAGATCGCGGCGGCGGAGCATGCGCTGACGGAGTTTCGGCGCGAGATCTCCGTGATGACGTCTGAGGCTATCGACCTGCTCGCCGTGGAGCGACGCGTGCAAGAGCTGACGAACGCCTTCGGGCCCGCGACCCCATCCTCGAGCGCGGCGGCGCGTAGGTGAATCAAGCGATTTTTCGGAGGGAGCGAGGCTCGCGATGCGGGGCTGGCGAGTCGCCGTTCGAGGTGTGCCGCTACCTCGCGCGTCCGGCCTTCTCGCTCGCGCGCTTGGGCGTGCGTCGCGACGGCCTCGTGGTGTACCGCGTGAAGAACGCCGGGCGCGGTCGCGTCAAGCAGCGCGTGATGTCGCCGGTAGAGTGTCTCGCGCGTCTGGCGGCGATGGTTCCGCCGCCGCGCCCGCCCGAGTCGCAGGCAGGATGCGCCACGGTGTCGTCCAAGAAGAAGAGCACCCCCTCCGTGGCAGAGGCGGGAGCGGAGCTTGCGGCCGCCGTCGTCTCGCGCCTCGAGCGGCCGGGGCTGGGGCCGTGCGCGCAGAATGGGACGGGTGAGGCGGCGCTCGTCGCGACCGCTTCGGCTGTGCCG
>JAYTBL010000109.1:0-5455 GCA_043736975.1 Polyangiaceae bacterium | reverse complement strand
GCACGGTCGCCCCCTCCACGCGCGACGTCGCTGCCATCACCACGGGAGCCACCTGACATGGCAATGACGCTTCTCTGGGCGGTCGTGAAGATCGCCGTGATGGTCGGCTTCGTCTTCAACGTCGCTGGCCTCCTCACCTGGTACGACCGGCGCGGCGGCGCGATGATGCAGGACCGCATCGGTCCCAACCGAGCATCCCTCAAGATCTTCGGCTTCGAGCTGCGGATCGCCGGCCTCCTCCATACCGCGGCCGACGGCGTGAAGTTCTTCACCAAGGAAGACTTCATGCCGCCCAAGGCGGACAAGCTGCTCTTCAGCCTCGCGCCGATGCTCGCGATGATCCCGGTGCTCGTGCTCCTGGCGGTCATCCCCTTCGGCGATACGGTGAGCCCCGATCTCCTCTGGCGGCACGTGTGCTTCAGCGCCACGCCGGGCGGCCAGGCGATGCTGCCGGTCAACGGCGTGTGCCAGGCCGGCTACAACATGTCGCTGGTGTTCCCGGCCGCGCAGCGGTTCGGCATCAGCATGACGTCGCCGTCGATCGACCTCGTGATCTCGTCGCTCAACGTCGGCGTGCTCTTCGTCTTCGCCATGGCGGGCCAGGGGATCGTCGGCGCGGCCATCGCCGGCCTCTCGAGCGACAACAAGTTCTCCCTCATGGGCGCCCTCCGCGCCGCCAGCCAGATGGTCAGCTACGAGGTCACGATGGGCCTCACCCTCATCGGCGCGATGATGGTCTACGGCTCCGTTCGCCTCGACGACATGGTCCGCTGGCAGGGCGACAACGCCTGGGGCATCTTCGTGCAGCCCGTCGCCTTCTTCCTGTTCTTCGCCTCGGCGGTCGCCGAGAGCAAGCGCATCCCGTTCGATCTGCCCGAGGCCGAGAGCGAGCTCGTGTCCGGCTACTTCACCGAGTACTCGGGCATGAAGTTCGGCATGTTCTACTTCGCCGAGTACATGGAGGTCGTCACGAGCTCGATGCTCATCGTGACCATCTTCCTCGGCGGCTGGCAGCTCCCGTTCCTCCACCGCGATGGTCTGCACCTCGCGTTCGGCGAGACCGTGGTGTTCGCCACGCGCCTCCCGCACGTCTGGGTGGTCATCTTCGGCGTGGTCGCGTTCTTCGTGAAGACGCTCCTGCTCTGCTGGATCCAGGCCTTCGTCCGCTGGAGCCTCCCGCGCTTCCGTTACGACCAGCTGATGAAGCTCGGCTGGACCGTGCTCCTCCCCGCGTCGCTCGCGAACATCCTCGTGACCGGCGTGGTGTGGCTCGCCTGCCAGCGCGGCGGCGACGCGACGGCGAGCACCCTCAAGGTTGCCGGTGACGTCACGCAGGGCCTCGTGGCCCTCTTCATCACCGGCGCGCTGGTCTGGATCATCGTCGGTATCCTGCGGCCGCGCGTGATCAGGGAGCAGATCGTCGGCTCCAGCGCGAAGTTCGCGGCCGCTGCCGGTGGCACCAAGACCACCACGATGCGCGCGTAAGGCTCCTCCCACCCTCCTCCGACAAGGTCGTTCCGCCATGGCCCGCGCATTCCCCAAGAAGCCTCCTGCTCCGCTCAACGCCACCGCGCTCGACTACACCGAGAAGACGGCGGCGGTGCAGTCGTACCTCCCCGAGATCTTCAACGGTCTCGCGGCGACGATGACGCACTTCTTCAAGAACACGCGCGACATGATCCGCGGCTCGCGCCCCGATCCCGTCACGGAGCGGCTCGCCGAGGGCATCACCACCATCAGCTACCCCGAGCAGAAGCGCCCCTACCCCGAGCGCTTCCGCGGCATGCACCGCCTCACCACGCGTGACGACAGCAGCGTCCGCTGCGTGGCCTGCCTCTGCTGCTCGACGGCGTGTCCCGCGCAGTGCATCCACATCGAGGCCGGCGAGTACCCCGAGGGCGACAAGCGTCGCGGCTACGAGCGGTACCCGGTGAAGTTCGTGATCGACGAGCTGCGCTGCATCTTCTGCGGCTTCTGCGTCGAGGCCTGCCCCTGCGACGCGATCCGCATGGACACCGGGATCCACGCGGTGCCATACGACTCGCGCGACCAGTTCATCTACACCAAGGACCTCCTCCTGGGGATGACCGCGCGCGACGGCAGCCACGAGACCGGCAACCTGCGTCACGAGCCCGGCGACCCCACGCACCCGGGGCTCTCGCGCGAGCACGGGCACTGAGGAGCGTCGACCCGGTGCCTAGGTGTTGCCTCATGGTGCAGGCGCTTTGGACCTGACGGGGCGCGCGCCGGGTTATCGAGGGATCGCGATCCGATGTCCGGGGTGCGCGGAGTCGATGGCCATCGAGGCCATCGTTGAAGCGGACGTGGACATCTGCACGGCGTGCGGTGGGATGTGGGTCGACTGGTTCGATGGCGAGGTCCGGCAGGTCGCGACGTCGGTGCTCTCTCGCGAGGGCTCGCGCCCGCCTCCGCGCCCGCCTCCGCCTCCGCCTCCGCTCCGCAACGAGCCGGTCGCGACCGGCGCGTGCCCGCGCTGCACGTGCCAGCTGGTGGTGGAGCGCTACACGGTCCGCACCGAGACGACGGACCTGCTCCGCTGCGAGCAGTGCGCCGGCGTGTTCGTCCCTCGCACGAGCGCCGAGGTGCTGTCGACGCTGCCGCCCGACGAGCAGGCGCCCCCGTCGTCGACGACCTCGCGAGCGATCCTCGAGCCGCTCCCCTGGCAGAAGTTCGTGATGCTGGTGAAGCGCCTGGTGGGCGTCTCGTAGCGACCGATCAGAGGAGCTCGAGGAAGGACGCCAGGGCTTCCTTCGACGGCGCGTCCAGGCGCTCGGCTGCCGGCGGGGCGTTGGCGTGGAACGTCTCGCTGGCCGCGCTGGCGAACGCGTCGAGCAGCTGCGCGAGGGAGCGGGCGGAGCCGTTCGTGAGGTAAGGGTACTTCTTGTAGAGGCGGCGGAGGGAAGGGGTGCGCGCGCCGGCCTCGTGGACGTACGGGAGCACGTTCGTCATCTGGTAGCCCGCGCTGCCCCACACGATCGGCCCCGCCTCGGAGAGGATCATCGGCTCCCAGCGCTTGAACGCGACGCGTGAGGCCGGATCGTCTGCGGAGAGGCGCGCCGCGTGGCAGCCCTCGCAGCGATCACGGAAGAGCGCTGCGCCCGCGCGCTCCAGCGTCGTGAACGACGACCGGCCGAGCGCTGCCGGGTTCGGGCGATGCGAGAGGTCGGTGAGGAAGCGCATCAGCGCGCGCCGAAGGTCCAGCGCCGACGTCCTCTCGCGGACGCCGAGCTCGCCGAGCCACGGGTGGTCGCGCGGATCGATGGCGAAGAACGGATCGCCAGGATTGCCGGCGCCCGCCACGCGGAACTCGGCATGCGCCACGGTGGCCAGGTCCGGGTCGAGCGCCCGCGAGAAGTAGGGACGATTGCCCACGAGCCCGACCAGCGGCTTCGTCGTCGCGTGGATCTCCTCACGGCCGGTGTGGTGCGTCCGGCCGTCGACGTAGCCCTCGAAGTGGCACGTCTCGCACGTGAACCGGCTCAGCGCGCCGGTGGTCGCGTTGGTCGGGCCCATCAGCGACGTGAAGAACAGCGCCTCGCCGAGCCGCGAGGCCAGCGCCCGCGGCGGCGCATCGGCCACCGGCACCACGTGCACGCCGCGCTCGTCGAGCAGCACCCACGCGTCGAGCAGCGGATCGGCCAGGACTACGCGTGTCCCGACGCGCTCCGCGCTGCGCGTGCCCGGCACCAGCGTGACCGGCGCTACCTGCGGCGGCGCGGCGCCCTCGAGCGTGAGGCGCAGCGCTTGCAGGCTGCCGTAGCCGGTCACCAGCAGCTCGAGGTGCTCGCTGCGCCCCGCTTCGAGCACGATCGCCTTCGGGGTCACCACGCCGTGCTCTGCGACGTTCACCGAGGCGATGCGCCTCCCCTCGCTGCCGCTCACGCGAAACGCATGCACGAAGGAGTCGACGTAGCCGAAGAAGCCCCGCGAGCGATCGAGCGGATGGTCCTCGACGCCGCCCGCGACCACCACCAGCCCGTCGTCGGTCTCCTTCGCGTCGAAGCCCCACAGGGGTCCGTCGTTCACGAGCCGCACCGGGGCACGCGCCAGCGGGGCGCCGCTCGCGTCGGTCTCGATCGCGACGATGGCGTGCTCGGTGATGGCCGAGGCGATCACGTGCTTGCTGGTCGCGATCAGCTGCGACGCGCCATGACCCACCGGGACGGTCGCCGCGATCCTCGCGCTGGTCGCCGTCGTCGTCACGCGCAGCACGCGCCCGCCGCGCTCGTCGATCACCCAGACCGCGCCCGCCGGCGAGACCGCGACGTCACGCAGCCCCGCCACCCCCGGGACGCGCGACTCGCCGAGCGCGATCAGCGCCCGGCCGCGCACCGCGTAGCGCGCGATGGCCGGCGAGAGCTCGCCCACCACCAGCACCTCGCCGCTCTTCGCGATCGCGAGGCCGGTCGGAGATCGCGGAGCCGGCATGCGTGCGACCTCGTGCAGCTCCTCGTCGAGCAGCACCACCGCCGCGCGGCCGCGCAGGATCCCCACGAAGCCGCCCGCGACGCGCCGCACGACCCATGGATCAGCGCCAAGGCCGGTCTCTGCGCTGGGGGGCCTCGCGAGATCGAACGCTCGCCGGCTCTCGGCCTCGTAGGGCTGGAGCAGCGCGATGGGATCGTCCGGCGCGACCTCGGTCCCAGCATCGGCCGGGGGCGCCTCCGCGCTCGTCCGCGAGCTGCACGCCGCGCCCATCGCGCCCGCCGCGAGCAGGCCCAGCGGCACGCGGACGCGCGCGGTCAGCGCCAGATGACTACCAGCCGCTGCCACTCTTCGCAGGCGCCGCCGCAGGGCCGCCCGGCGCGGTGGTCGCCGGCTTCGCCGAGGCCGCTGCGGGATCGGGCTTGGCGTCGGCGGCCTTGTCGGGGCAGCCGAGGAGCGCGAAGGGAAGCACCGCGCCGGTCACGAGGCGAACGATGTTTCGCGCGAGAAGCTTCTTGCTCTGCATGGCGCGACGATACGTGGGTTTTCATCAGCGCGCGAAGGTTCCCGCCACGCGGGCCATCTCCACGGTCTGGAGGTTGGGGACGAGCAGATCGAGGCGTGGACCGTCGACGGTGCCGGGCTTCTGCTCCTTCGCCATCGCCCGCACCCAGTAGGGAGGGAGGTTGCGGAAGAGGAGGCGCGCGGTGAACGTGCCGGCCTTCACCGCCTTCGGCATGGGGATCACGTACTGGTACGTCTTGCGCTGGAGCGGGCGCAGCGGCCCCATGCTCGCCTTGTCGCTCGGGCGCTGGCGCGCGACGCCGCCACCGGTGAAGAACTGGAGGTAGGTCTCGTTGCCCTGCGCCGACTGGATGAGGACGTTGTCGCCGCCCTCGTCCTTCGTCGGCTGACCGTCCGGCCCGGCGAGCACCGCGATCTTGTCGACGAGCTTCAGCTGGATGTTCACGAGCTGGGGGTCGACCTGCGTGCAGCCCACCACCGAGGC
>JAYTBL010000108.1:0-5455 GCA_043736975.1 Polyangiaceae bacterium | reverse complement strand
GCGCCTCGAGCACGGCGTCGGCCGGCTGGTCGTCGACGTTGATCTTCACCTCGTGCTCGTCGATCTTGATGTCCTTCGAGACGACGATGCTCCAGCCTGCCTCCTCGGCGAGCTTGCTGAGGCCCTCGCTGGGTTTGCCGTCGAATTCGAGATCGATCTTCTTGTCCGAGGCTGGCCAGGTGCCTTCTTTGCGAACGTTCGCGCCTGCAGAGACCGGCAGCGCGAGGAGCAGAGCGACGGCGGCAGTGATGCGGAGGTACTTCATCGCGAGGTCTCTTTCTTCGGGAGCAGTCGTACGAGGGCGAAGGCCATGACGACGATCAGCGCCGCGGCGCCGTACGTCAGGACGCGGCCGGAGGCGCTGCCGGGCTGGAGCAGCTCGTGGCCCAGCGTACGCAGGCCGCTCGCGAGGAGCGGGACGTCGTGCAGCGCGAAGCTCTTCGCGCTGCCGACGTGGGAGGGCGCATCGACGAGCGTGGGGACGAGCCCGAGCGCGGCGAAGGCGAGCCCGAGCGCGATGGCCAGGCGAGGGAAGGGGGCGCGCGCCGCGGTCTCGTCCGCGCGGACGACGACGGCGAGCTCTCGCCCGGTGTGCAGCGAGAGGAGCGCGGCGTTGCCGAGGTGCGTGGTGCACGAGGTGCAGCCATTGACGTGATCGAGCACGCCCGGCGGAACGATCTCCGCCTGACCGTCGGCCATCGCCGTGAGCACGATGTCGCTCGCGTGGCCGCCATCGGCCCACAGCAGCTCGTCAGGGAGGAGCTCGGGCTCCAGCGTTTGCTTCGTCATGACCTTCCTCCTCCAGTCCGCATGTCCAGCGCGTGGTCCTCGAGCGCCTCTGCCATCGCCTTGCGCCCGCGCGTCACCCAGGTCGCGACCGTGCCGAGCGGCACCTCGAGCCGCGCGGCGACCTCCTGGTACGAGAGACCTTCCATGTGGAACAGCTGTAGCGCTCTGCGCGGGCCCTCGGGCAGCTGCAGGAGCACTCGCCGTACGTGGACGGCGCGCTCGGCGACCTCCATCTGCTCGTCGGCGCGCGCGCCGGGATCGATGAGCCGATCCATGACATCGGGCGCCGAGGCGGGAGCATCGGCAGGGATCTCGACGTTGCGCGCGCGCTGCTTCTGGCGCGCGCGGAGCGTGTCGAGCGCGACGTGACGGGCGATGCCAAGGACCCACGGGCGGACGGGACCGCGGACCTCGGTCTGCGCCTCGAGCGCGCGCCGCAGCGCCTCGCTCGTGCAGTCCTCGACGTCCGCGTGATCGGGCCGCTCGCGCAGGACGCACGCCACCACCGCACGGACCAGCGGCCGTAGCTCGGCCGCCTGCTGGTGCAGCGAGGGAGGCGGCGCGGGCGGGCCGGCCGGGGCGGGGCGGCGCGCCGTGGACATGAGGGCGGCGAACATCGTCGTATGGGTTGTCGAACGTGGGCGCCGAGAAATTTCGAGCCCGCGACCGAATTGTCGCAAGCGCAGGAAAATGTGCATCGAACCTCGTCTGCCCTGGACAACGGAGCCGAACCTCGCAACGCTCCCCGCATGCCGCCGGAGCCGCCCAACGAACCGCCTCTCGGCGAGGGGGCGCGCGAGGAGGCGCCGCTGCAGGAGCCGCCGGACGGCAACCCGAGCGCCGCGACTGCGGGGATCGAGGCCGAGGTCCGTGCGTCCGACGCGGTCGTCTCCGCGCCGAACCCCGCGCTCGACATGCTGGTGGCCCGCGACGCGGCAGCCGCCGCGACGCTGGAGGAGACACGTGGGAAGGCCGACCCGCCGCTGAAGACGACCCCGGCACAGGAGTGGGGCGCGGCCATCGTCCTGATGATCGTCTTCCTGTTCATCTGCGCGGCCGCGGTCTCCTTCTTCCGCGGATGAGCGTTCGCTGACGGCGCACCGTGATGATCATGGCTGTGCCGCTCTGTGCCGAGAGCTCGGACCTGCAACCGTCGTGATCCTGATGGTTTGGGAAGATGTGGCGCGCGGTACGAAACCTGCATACGCCGCACCCGATGTCCCGCAAGAAGGCGCTCGTGGCCCCGCTCGTCGTCCTGGCCGTGATCGCGCTGGCCGCCGCCTCGACGCTCGGCTGCGACGGCAAGGCGCAGGGCTCCGGCCTCTACGGGGGTACCAGCGGCGGCACGACCAGTGGCAGCAGCACCGGCGGCGATCCGCCGCCGGACCGCACCTGCACGAGCCAGACGCAGCCGGGTGACGGCTGTCCGCGCGCCGGCGAGGGCACCTGCTACTCGAGCTCCGGGACGCTGATCTGCGTCGACGGCGTGTGGGGCCTCGATCCCACCACCATCGACTTTCCGCCTCCGCCTCCCTTTTGCCCCTCGTTCGAGCCTGTCGAGGGCCAGGCCTGCTTCACGCCGGGCATCGGCTGCTCGTACTTCGATACGTGTCAGGATCGCCCGAACGGCTCGTACGGCTCGCGCTCCTGGCTCTGCAGCGACTACGGAAGCACCTGGCGACGCCAGGACCCGTACATCGCGCGCTGCCCGTCGGTCCGACCGATCAACGGCGAGTCCTGCGCGGACTGCGCCGGCAGCTATCCTGCACAATGCACGTATTTCGACGGCTCGGGCTGCGGCCCCGCCATCGTGAGCTGCGACCCGAAGACCCAGAGCTGGTCGCAGCTCCCATCGCCCTGCCCCCCGCCGCTCGACGCCGGCGCGGGCCCCTGAAGCGGGCTCGGGCGTAGCGCGTTGGGGGTAGCCTGCGCGCGTGTTCTACTTTCTCTCGAAGCTGCTCGACGTCCTGCTGAGCCCGCTCTCCTGGGGCCTCCTGCTGCTGGCGCTGGCAGTCCCGTGGCGGCGGCGTCCGTCGCCAAACTGGCGGCGCAAGCGTTTGCTCGGCGCGGCAGGGCTCGCGCTTCTGCTGATCTCGTCGTCGTGGCCCATCTCCAACGCGCTGACGCGGAGCCTCGAGGGCGCGGCGCGGCCCAGCTACCGGCCCGAGGTGGTCTACGACGTGGTGGTGCTGCTGGGCGGGGTCGTCGACGAGGACGCGATGGCGCGCTCCGGGCAGCCCGCCTACAACGACAACGTCGAGCGGCTCGTGATCACGCACAAGCTGCTGCGCGACGGCAACGCGCGCCGCGTGATCATCTCGGGCGCCGCCACCGACCACAAGGAGCTCGGCGAGGCGGTGGTGCTGGGGCGTCAGCTCGAGGACTGGGGCATCGCCAAGGAGCGGATCATCATCGAGGACCGCGCGCGCAACACGCGCGAGAACGCGGTCTTCACGCGGGAGATCGTGCGCGCGCGCGCCTTCGAGCGCGTGCTCGTCGTGACCAGCGCCTTCCACATGGTGCGCGCGACGGAGTGCTTCGCGGCGGTCGGCCAGCCGGTGGACACGCTCGCGGTCGACTATCGGGGACACGATCGCACCGGTCGCCTCGGCGAGTGGTTGCCGCGCGCCCATTCGGCGTCGGTGACGACCGCGATGCTGCGCGAGGTCGCGGGCCGCCTCATCTACCGCGTGCAGGGCTACGGCAAGGCCGCCCCCTGACCGCAGCTCACTTCGAGAGCGGCAGCACGCGCTGGATCTCGCTCCACAGATCCGCGCGCATCGCGGGCGTCATGGTGTGGCCGACGCCCTGGTAGGTCTTGAGCGTGGCGTCGTTGCCCTGCTCCTTGAACGCGTCGACCGCGCCCTTGCCCCATTTGTAGGCGAGCACGTCGTCGGCGGTGCCGTGGAGCGCGACGAGCGGCGCGGCGCGCGCCTTGTCCTTGGGGAGCAGCGGGCCCGGGCAAGAGCCCGAGACGGGGAAGGCGGCGACGACCCGATCGGGATGCCGCGCCGCCATCACGAACGCGAGGATCCCGCCCTGCGAGAAGCCCGTGACGACCACCTTGCGCGCGCCGGCGAGCTTCACGATCCCCTTCCACAGCTTGTCCTCGGCCTCCCCGACGCCCGCGGCGAGCTCCGCGTCGGTCATGCCGTCGCGCAGCTCGAACCAGGAGAAGCCTTCGCCGTACTTCGTGAACGCGCGCGGCAGCGCGATCTGCGCCTTCGCCGGGAACGCCTTCCAGCTGTCGATCCAGTTGTCGGGCTTGTCACCCATGCCGTGCACGGCGACCACCAGCGGGCCCGTCTCTTCTGCGTCGTTCGGAAAGACCTCGATGAAGTCGACGCCGTCGTAGCGCGCCCGGCGGGGCAGGGAAGGCGTCCTGGCCTTCGCGCAGCCCGGGCCGGTCCCCAGGAGCCCCGCGAGGCCCGCCACGCTCACCAGACCAGCACCCAGGGCTTCGCGACGCGACAGCATGATTTCGGGTCAATGGTACACTTCAGACGATGGTGCGCCGCGCAGGTTTCGCCCCGCTCCTTGCTTTTGGTCGCCGCGTGCTCGTCGTCGCCGTCGGATCCGGCGCCGCCCGCCACGGAGCCGCCCGCGAAGACGGTCGACCTCACGTCGGGCTGGCAGCCAGACGACGGCCGAGGCAAGGTCAACGAAGACAACGTCGAGCTCTGGATCAAGAAGCCTCAGCAATGATCGCGGTCCGTCATCTGACCACTTCCCTCGTGCTGGCCGCTGGCCTGACAGGCCTGTCGGCGTGCCCGAAGAGGGAGGACCCGCCCCCGCCGCCCGCCCCGCTGGCGTCGGTCGAGGTGGTGCCGCCCGCGGCGCCGTTCAACGCCACGCCGGTCGCGGACTTCGCCGACGCCGGAAACCTCGAGGGCCAGTCGCCTTACGAGCAGGCGAGGGTCTACCACGCGCAGGGACAGCTCTGGATGGGACGCCTCGTGCTGGAGCGAAAGGCGCTCGGCTCGGACGCCACCAAGGAGGAGACCGAGCTCCTCGTGAAGATCTGCCAGGACCAGCAGGACGAGAAGTGCATCGACGCCTGCGCGAAGAAGCTCGGTCGCAAGATCAAGTTGCTGGACGGGGGCGTCCCCGCGTCGGTCAACAGCGCAGCGCCCGAGCACAAGGAGCCCGATAGCGACCTCTCCCGGGCGCGTGACCTGGTGCTGAAGACGCAGCTCGATCCTGCGCGCAAGCTGCTCGAGCCAAGGCTGCTCGACGGCAAGGCCTCGCGCGAGGAGACCCGCCTGCTCCGCACGATCTGCGAGAAGCAGGGCGATCGGATGTGCGTCGCGCTCTGCGATTCGAAGCTCAAGTAACCGCCGATCCTAGGTGGTGACGGCGATCGGTGTCGTGAAGCTGAGATCATCGTCGCTCTTGCGAACGACGAGTCGGTTGTGGACATCCTCGACTCCCCGGCAGCGCTCGGTGATTCTCTCGGCGAGGCGCTTCGAGGCCCGGTCGGTCACGGTTCCCTCGAGCGTGACCTCGCGGTCCAGGACCACCACCTCGATCTCTCTGGCATCGAGCGATGGGCTGTCGGCGAGCGCCTCGCAGACGGTCTCCCGAAGGCTGTCGTCCGATTGGCGCCAGCCCTTCGGGCCGTTGCCCTGGTGCGGTCCGTAGTTGAGCCAAGGATCGGCCTGCCGCT
>JAYTBL010000107.1:0-2104 GCA_043736975.1 Polyangiaceae bacterium | reverse complement strand
GCGGGCGACCATCGCACGCGCACCGAGGACCGCCCGGCGCCGCCGCGGGTGGCGATCGGCGACCTCCTGCGCATCGGCGACGAGCTGGAGGCGCGCGTCCTCGCCGTCGCGGCGTTCTCGGAGCGCCTCGTCGACGTCGCGCTCACCACGACCTCCTCCGCCGAGCCCGCGGCGGTATGGTCGGCGCTCGATCGCTAGGGAAAGCCCGTGCAGTATGCACACGTGCCGCGCCCGCTGGCGCTGTGGGACGTGCAGAACGCCTGGGCAGGCCGGCCCCGGGCGGTGGAGATGCCCTCGGCGGGGCGCTCGCTAGGCATCGGTACGCTCCTCGCGCTGCGCCGGCTCCCGTTCCCCGAGCGCTTCGAGGTGCCCGAGGCCACGGCGGGCGCCATCCTCCGCACCAAGGCGCGCGGCGGGCGCGTGATCGCGGTGGGCACGAGCGTCACGCGCGCGCTCGAGTCCGCGGCCGCTCGCTCCGGCGCAGGGCGGCTCGGTGCGGCGTCCGGTACCACCGATCTCCTGCTGGGGCCGACGACGCGGCTCGCAGTGGTCGACGCGCTGCTCACGGGCGTGCACGACTCGGACACGACGCACTTCCAGCTCCTCGGCGCGTTCGCCGAGCACGCTGTGCTGGAGGCCGCGCTCTGCACCGCGGAGCACGCCGGCTTCCTGGGGCACGAGCTCGGCGATACGTGGCTGGTGTGGCGCGACCCGGCTCGCGGGCGTGGCGAGCCGCGCATGGCCGAGGCGGGCTCTGCTACATTCGCGGCGTGAAGTTCGTCCACGCTGCCGAGCGAACAGGTCGCGCAAGCGGTCAAGGCGAAAGCCGAGAGAAGACGTAACGCGCGTTTCACGACGATCGTCGGACAAGGTTCCAGTCCAGCGGAATGCCGACCAATCTGAGCTTGCAACGCCGAGTCCGCGGGAGACGGCTGCGCCTCGAACGAGGAGAACCGGGAGACGTACTCGAGCATTCTGCACGACGAGCAGCTGCAGCGTCGTTCGTGTGATGGAGGCACACAATCGGAGCTGTACGGGACTGGGCTGCTTCAACGCCGCCGTCCTCTACTCCGACGACAAGCTCGGCCTGAAGAACCCGATGAAGATGGTCGAGTTCGCGAAACGCGCGTGCAGGAGTACTCGCGCAGTCAGATCCGCGACGAGGAAGTTGTCCTCGTTTTGCTCCCGATGGTTGCCGACATCCGTCCGTGCGCTGACGCGCGCTGTGACCCTTTCGTTCATGACCCGTGTCCGAAGAAATGGAGAGACACCGGCATGGTGCGCGCCTCCCGCGGGTTGACGTTGAGGTCGAAGAACGCAGTCACCATCGTGTAGCGTCCGGCCTCGACCTCGAAGACCGTCGCCGCACTTGCCGCGTAGATCTTGAAGAGGCCGAGCCCGGCTCCGCCGTGAGAGGTGTCCAGCACCTCCCCTCCGCCATGGTCGGCGGCCGACATTCCGCGCGAGATGCTCTTGAGCACCTGATGCCGCTTGAGCCTGCCGAAGGTGTCGACGACCTGCAGCGCGAGGTTCACACCGTCACTCGCGAGGCGGAACGTCGGGACCTCCTGATCTTCAAGGCTGATCTCCATCTTGCGATCGTGCGAGTACCGGGGCCGCCCAACGGCGTCGACCGGCGCGTCGTACATCGCGTTCATGAGCAGCTCATGGGCGACCTCCGCGAGCCGCTCCGCCGTACGCGCTGGAGCTCCCGACTTCTCGCTGAGCCACTGCACCTCCGCGACGACGGCGTCGCGATCGGCGCTGGTGCGGGGTCGATATTTGACGACGGTCGAGCCCCAGCCGAAAAGCTCTGCCAACCGCGGCGGCGGCAGCTCTGCGTCGACGATCCGCCGGGCGGCGAGCTGTAGCTCCCACGAGCGCGGGATCGTCTCGAAGGACGGCCAACCGAGCATGCTCGCGACGCGATTCCGAGCGGTGAGTTCCGCCAGAGCCAGATCATCCAGTCCGGGCGCACGGCCCTCGCCAACGTCGGCATCAGCTTCTAGGGGCAGACCATGAACAAGCGATTCAACCTGATGATCCTCATGGCGGGCGGCGCAGCCCTGGCGGCCTGCAGCAACATCTCCGTCGACGAGGACTA
>JAYTBL010000106.1:0-24372 GCA_043736975.1 Polyangiaceae bacterium | reverse complement strand
TGTAAAGGGTGCGCGACAGTCGGGTCGGGGGGTGATCCTGGGTCGTGTCGGATCCGCGAAAGAGGCCTGCGGAGGCCCTGGCTTCCCTCAGCGGGCGAGCCGCATCATCGTGCCATCACCGCGGTTGGCCCAGCTCGAGCGCGCCGCCGGCGAGCGGGCGCCGGTAGCTCACGCCGGGTCCCTGGGAGGAGATCCAGATCTCCGTCGCGTCGGCGGAGACCGCCACGGGGTCCGCGACGGTCGCGACGAGGAGACCGCCGAGCAACAGACCCGCCCCTCGCCCCATTGGCGAGAGTCTAGCCCAACTCCCGGGGCGCCCGGGCGCTCAGCGCCGTCGCGGCGTCGTAGAGCTCCTTGTTCGCCCTCGCGGACTCGAAGAGATCGACCACCGGTCGCGGGTAGTCGACGCCGATGCGAACACACCCGGTCGGCCGGCACGGCGGCAAGCTCGGGGAGCCAGAGCTTCACGTAGGCGCCGTGGAGATCGTAGTCGCGCGACGCGCGCTGACTCGCAGAAATCGTCGTCCCGCGCACATCCTTTCGCCCTGCCCGGTCGTCTCCTCGGAGAGAATCCGAACGGAGAGGGATCACAGATGCCGAAGGTCGAGGGCAAGGGAAGCGCTGGCACGCGGTTCGCACTTCGAGCCCGCATGACCACCGGCGAAGCCCTGATCGCGGCCCTCCTGCCGCGCACGCGAAGACGCCGGTGGAGCAGAGATGCCTCACTCGCCTCGATCGCGCTCGGCGCGGCGGTCGGGTTCCTCGTGCTCAGCCGGTTCCTCGGCGGCCGGCGCGTGAGCGCGTTCGATCGCAACGTGGTGAACGCGATGGGCCGCGCGCGCTATCCCGTGAGCAACGCGCTCGTCCACGGCCTCACGTTCTTCGGCAGCGGGCCCGGCGCCGGCGGCCTGGCGGCGACGGCCGGCGTGATGCTCCTCGCGCGCCGCGAGCCGTGGCTGGCCGCGCAGGTGGCGCTCGGCGCGCTCGGCGGGATCACCGCCGAGCTCGGCATCAAGCGCTTCTTCCGGCGCGAGCGCCCGACGCTGCTCGAGCACATGGAGGCGGTGTCGAGCACGTCGTTCCCGTCGGGTCACGCGACCGCGGCCGCCTCGATCTACCTGACGATGGCGTTCGTCGCCGCGCGGCGCGCACGGCATCCTGGCCTCCTGCTCGCCGGCGCCGGAGCGCTCGCCGCCTCCGTGGGCGCGTCGCGCGTGTACCTCGGCGTGCACTGGCCGACCGACGTCGTCAGCGGGCTCGCCATCGGCACGGCCTGGGCGTGCGGCACCGAGGCGATCCTGGGCGCGAGCGCGCTCGCGGCCGGATGACGGCGCGGCTTAGTACTTCTTCAGGAAGGTCGCCACGTCAAGCAGCGCGTGATGTCGCCCATAGAGTGTCAGGGCGGGCGAGGCCGCGCTCGTCGCGACCGCTTCGCCGGTCCCGACCTCCACGCTCCTCGTGACGGGGGCCCCGCTTGCGATGGCCCCGAACATCCTCTCCATCGCGCACTGGGACCGACTGGTGCGCGCGCTGCGCCGCGAGGCGAAGGGGAGCCTCACGGTGGTCACGGGAAGTTCCGGGCGCTCGCACGGACGAAGAGATCGACGAGATCGCGGGATGGATCGCGGAGGCGCGCCCCGATCGCGTGTTCGTCCGTCGACTCCGAGGTCGACGCGCTACGCCGTGCGTTCGCCGATGCGCGCCCGGGCGACTTCGGGGCGGTGCTCGTGCACCTCGACGAGGCCAAGGTGCGGGCGTTCCGCGACGAAGTTCACCGGTAGGGGTCGGCAACCCACGTCAGCAACGGGCGGACAGCTGCGCCGCGAGCTCCTCCACGGTCGACGTGAGGACAACGTCTTCGGGGCGCAGACCATTGTGGTTCGAGAGAGTCGCGGCAAGCTTCTGTTCGCCGCAATCGATCACCCAGTTTCCCGCCACGAGAATGTCGAACAAGAAGCGCACGAGCGCCGCCGTCAGGTCCCCCTCCTTCGTCACCTCACAGTAAGTCGCCAGGCTCGCGACGAGGACCGTCGCTTCGTGTCCGTCGCTGAAACGCACGGTGCACGCTCCCTTATCGTCCGGCTCGGAGGCGTTGGCGCCCCTCAAGACCGCGCGAACGGCTGCGACTTCCGCCTCGTTGATCGGCTGCGGACTCGGGAAATATTGGAGCACGCCGGTGAACGGGTTCGGACGTGCGATCGTGCCTTCATAGCGATCGGGGATGAAGGCGATGGTGGTCCACATGGTTCCTCGGTCGCTGCAATCAGGTGTCTCTGTGGAGACACTTCTCTAGCTAGCGCGGCTCAATCTCTTCGAGGCAACGACGCGCGATGCAGATATGCGGTAAGGTCCGAGAGAGCGCGAAGCTCCGCGAGGCGGCTGGCCACCCTCTCTGCGAACGAAGTGTCTCGTCTTGCTTCCGGGACCAGGCGCGCGCGCGCTTGCTCGTCGGTCTCGGGAACGTACAGCTCGCGCAGGAGCGCGAGGCGCCTCGAAACCGACGTCGGCGAGAGATCACGACTCATCGCCTTGCTCCAGCTTCTCGATGTCGGCCAGGTCTTGCGGGCGCCCGGCGAGGCGTTTCATCTTCAAGAGCACGTCGAGCGGTACCACGGAGAGGACGCCCTCGGGCAGTTCGACCTGGATCCGCTCGCGGAGCAAGCCCGCGAAGGCAGCCTCGGCGATCAAGAGGTCGAGGACCAAGTGCTCCTTGTCGTGCAGCTTGCTCACGCGCTGAACGTGGCGCTCGCGCTCGGTTCCGCCGTCGAAGGTCATCGGCAGTGCCGCGAACACGTATCCGAGCGGGCGCACGGCCTCGAGGACGCGCGGCACGTCATTGCGCTCGATGAGCACGTCGATGTCCTTGGTCGTCCGGGTGGCGCCGTGGATCGTGACGGCGATGCCTCCGCAGATGGCGTAGGGGACACCGAGCGCGCGGAGCGCACCCGCGATTGCGTGCAGCTCATCGACGAGGTTCACCGGGCGGAGCGTAGCGCGCGTCCATGCGCGCGACCAAGGCCCTCGAGTCGACGTCGAGGAACCGTGTACCATGCACACTTGGTTGGCGGTCAACGCGAACGACCCTTGAAACAGAGGCAGTTGGTCAAAATTCCACCACGGTCGGCGGTTCCAGTGCGAGCGCAATTCGCAAAACGCGCGATCCGTCCAGCGCCCGTCCCCCTCTTCATCGCCGGTGGGCGCCTCGCATTTGCGGGACCTGATGCAGGGCCTGGGGAACTACTACGAGGATGACTCCAGGGACGGGACGCTCGGGGGCACCTTCGTCGGCAAGATGCTGCTCTTCATGCTCGATACGCTCGTGGAGAATCGCAACCGGCCGCTGGATGACGAGGATGTCGCGTACTTCGCCGGCGTGCGCGGCGTCGTGGAGTCCGACTGGCTGAAACACAAACGCATCTTCGAGCTGGACGAGAAGCTCAACGAGTCCGAGGCCTCCGACGCAGAGGTGAAGGAGCTACGGGACTTCGAGGCGTCCGGCGGCGGGCCCGCGTGGGAAGAGCTTCTCAAGCGGGCGGAGCGCTGCATTGCGAATTGGTGCATCGCGAACGCGGGGCTCGTGGATCGTCAGGGCCGCCCGGTCGAGGACCGCGGAATCCGCGAGGTGAAGACGATCTTCGAGCCCCCGCCTGTGCCGGTCCCGCCCTGCCCGGTCTGCAAAGGGAAGGCCTGGCTGCCGCCCAGGGATGCAACGCAGTTCCCGGAAGCGTGCTGGTGCAAGGCACGGCAGGCGCAGGCTCTCTGAGGGACGCGAAGCGACCCTGACGGGAATTGCGGTACGCTCTGCGGAGGAGGCGCGCGGATGCTGACATCGCTCTCTTCGAGCTCGAAACGCCTGACGCTGACGCTTGGAATTGCGCTTGCCGCGTGCTCGCACGCCGACAGCAACCGCTCGCCGGCGGCCAGGGTGGCGGCCGAGCCCATCGGCGAGATCGACGAACGGTTCGTCGCCGACGTGAAGGCCGCCTTTGCGGCCTACAAAACGTGGGGCCGCGTCGACGACGAGATGCGCTGGGCGCCGTTCCTCTGCCGCATGCCGCAACCGGGACGGCCCGCGATGAGCGGCGCCGCGGACGGCGCGCACGCGAGGAAGCTCTACTCACTCTTCGCGAAGGAGCACACCGCGTACGCCGCGCTCGGCAATGCGAACGCGCCGGCAGGGAGCAACGCTCGGGCTGGCGCGCAGATCGTCGCGAAGGAGAGCTTCCTGCCGGAGGTCGTCGCCGATGCTCCGAAGGGGCCGCCGCCGAGCGGGAGCGAACCGCCCGAAGCCGATCACTTCCATCCGTACACCACCGGCGAAGACGGCAAGACGTACCGCGCGTCGCAGCTCGTCGGCGTCTACTTCGTGATCGAGAAGTCGGCACTCACTTCGGGCACCGACGAGGGGTTCGTCTATGGCACCGTCACCGCGACCGGCGAGGTTACGTCCGCGGGGCGCGTCTCGTCGTGCATGGGATGCCATGCGCAGGCGAAGCACCGCCGGTTGTTCGGCCCTGTGCGTCCCACGCTTTAGCGGCGTCCTGCCGCCTTCACCTCAGTCGCGTCTCCGGAGACGCGCCGGCCCCGACCGAGGTCCGGCGAGAAGAAGCCTCAGGCCGGAGGTGGCCTTCCCGACTGCCGCGCGCGCGCCAGGAGCTCGTGCGAGAGCTCCTCGGCGACCTCCGCATCCGAGTCGATGAGCAGCTGCTCGCCGCCGCGGACCAGCCACACCAGCGTCTTCGAGCGCCGGCTGACGGTGAAGCCGAGCGAGGTGAGCTCCGCGAGCAGATCGGCTCCCTTCATCAGATCGGCTCCGAGACTGCCTCGCGCAGGAGGCTGTTGACCGCGCCTTCGAACGTGTCGTCTCCGGTCTTCTGGAGCAGCGTCTGGATCTGCTTGCGGACCGTGTCGGGCCGTACCCGGCGCTGCCTGGCGAAGTTGTCGCGCGTGAGGCCGCGCGCGCCGAGCTCCAGGAGCTCGACCTCGGTGTCGCTCAGGTCGAGATCCTTCTTCCAGCGCTGGAGCGTGAGCTTGATGCGGCGCTCACCAGCCTCCTGGCGCCCGCGGACCTCGTCGGCGAGCGTGGCCAGGTGGCTGGCGTCGAACGGCTTGAGGAGGTAGCGGGCGCCCGCCTGGAGCGCGCGCGCGATGACCTCGTGCTCGGTGCTTCCGGTCAGGACGAGCACCACGATGTTCGGCGACTTCGCGGTCGCGACCGGGATGAGGTCGAGCCCCGAGCCGTCGGGGAGGTTCACGTCGACGATCAGCGCATCGTAGTGCCGGACGCGGAGCGACATGCGCGCGGCGGCACAGGTGCCGACGACGTCCACCTGGCCGTGTGGTGCAAGCCCCCGCCCCAGAAGACGCCGCACCCCCGCTTCGTCTTCGACGACGAGAAAGGAGAGAGGGCTTCCCGACATTGGTCGGAACATGACACGGCCGGAGCAGCCTCGTCTTTACCCCTGGGGGTATTGTAAGTGCCGATTTCTTGTGAATGACCGCGGATCGCGCAGCGACCGGCGGACACCGCGAAGGGTGGCCCGCACACCTCGCCCGCACACCTCGCCCGCGGGTCCGGCTCGTCGAATTGTGTACCCTGGGCGCGTGCAGAGCCTCCCCGTCGTGAAGAGGAAGGGGCGCGGCCCGAGCCTCTACGTCCAGGTGCTCGTGGCCATCGCGCTGGGCATTCTCGTCGGCTGGCTGCGGCCGGAGTGGGGCACGGCGCTCAAGCCGCTCGGCGACGGCTTCGTGAAGCTGATCAAGATGCTGATCGCGCCCATCGTCTTCACGACGGTGGTGGTCGGCATCGCCGGGATGAAGGACCTGAAGAAGGCGGGGCGCGTTGGCGGCAAGGCGCTCCTCTACTTCGAGATCATGACCACGGTGGCGCTCGGGATAGGGCTCGTCATGGCGCACCTCGTTCATCCAGGGAGCGGGATCCACGCCTCGGCAGCGAGCATGGACACCGCGGTGCTCGACAAGACGCTCTCCGGACCGCGCCCGCACGGGCTCGTCGAGCATCTCCTCGCGATCATCCCTCACAGCTTCGTCGGTGCGTTCGTCGAGGGCGACGTGCTCCAGGTGCTGCTGCTGGCGGTCCTCTTCGGGATGGCGCTCGCGGCGATCGGCGAGCGCGGCGCGGGCGTGGTGCACCTGCTCGAGCAAGTCTCGCAGGGCATCTTCGCGGTGGTGGGGATGGTGATGAAGCTCGCGCCCCTCGGCGCCTTCGGGGCGATGGCGTTCACCATTGGAAAGTACGGCGTCGGCACGCTGGGGAGCCTGGCGAAGCTGATGGGCGTGTTCTACGCGACCGCGCTCATCTTCGTGTTTCTCGTGCTGGGCGCGGTGATGCGGGCGATGGGCCTCTCGATCTTCAAGCTGCTCCGCTACATGCGCGAGGAGCTCGTGATCGTGCTCGGCACGTCGTCGTCGGAGTCGGCCCTGCCGCGACTCATGGACAAGCTGGAGCGCCTCGGGTGCAGCCCGTCGGTGGTGCGACTGGTCGTGCCCACGGGATACTCCTTCAACCTGGATGGGACGGCGATCTACCTCACCATGGCCGCGCTGTTCGTGGCGCAGGCGATGGACGTCGAGCTCACGCTTGGCGACGAGCTGCGCCTCATGCTCGTGCTCCTGCTGACGTCGAAGGGCGCGGCGGGCGTGACCGGCAGCGGCTTCGTGACCCTCGCGGCGACGCTCTCCACGACCAACAGCGTGCCGGTGGCGGGGATCACGCTGCTGCTGGGCATCGATCGCTTCATGTCGGAGGCGCGCGCGCTCACCAACATCGTGGGCAACGCGGTGGCGACGATCGTGGTCGCGAAATGGGAGAAGGAGCTCGACGTCGACACCGCGAAGGCGGTCCTGGACGCTGGCGTGCCTCTCGACGCGAACGTGGACAGGAAATCAGAAGCCTAGGACACCGACGTTCGCGGCGGCGGGTTGGGCGGACGCGGAGCTCGCGCCGTCCGCCAGCAGTCGCCGCGCGACATCGACGTCCAGCGTGGCCCCGACTTCGCCTCCCGACGTGGTGAGGCGGCTCCGCGCCTCCTCGTGGAGCGCCGTTCGATGCGTCTCCCACCACGCCCGCGCCTCGGCCTGTGACCAGCCGGGCACCGTGAGCGCAGCCAGCGCATCGTGGAGCGCGCGCGCGCCCTTCGGGCGATGGTCTGCGGACTTCGCGAGGCAAGCCAGGACCAGGGCCTCGAGAGCCTCGGGCACCTCCACGCTCGCGGAAGGGGCGGCGGGTGCCGTGTGCAGGTGATGCGAGCACACCTCCACCATCGACCGCGCGGCAAACAGCGGCTTGCCCGTGAGCAGCAAGACCGCGACCGCGCCCAGCGAGTAGAGATCACTCGCGCCGGTCACGGCCTCGGGCGCGGTGATGGCCTCCGGCGACATGTACAGCGGCGTACCGAGGACGTCGCGCGCGCCGGTCACGGCGAGCGAGGGGCGCCCGGTCACCGACTCGCGCACCAGCCCGAAATCGAGCACCTTCGCCACGTCGACCTCACCGCCGCGCTCGCAGAGCATGATGTTCGACGGCTTCACGTCGCGATGCACCATCCCCAGCGCGTGCGCCTCGGCGAGCGCGCCCGCGACCTGCGTGAGAATGCGCGCGACCCGCGCCGGCGGCAGCGGCCCGGTCCCGGCGACGATGTCCTCCAGCGTCGCTCCCTCGAGCAGCTCCATCGTGTAGTAGAAGAGGCCTTCGGGCGTGCGGCCATAGTCGAAGACGGTGACGGTGTTGGGATGCGAGAGCTGCGCCGTGAGCTGGACCTCTCGCTCGAAGCGCGCGATGGCGCCCGCGCTGTGACGCGCGGGTGGCAGGATCTTGAGCGCCGTATCCCGGCGGAGCATGCGGTGGCGCGCGCGGTAGACCACGCCCATCCCGCCCTCGCCGATCTTCTCCACGAGGTGGTACTGCCCGAAGGCGCGCGCGCGCTTCACGTCGCGGTGCAGGCCGTAGATGACCCCCGAGGTGACGCTCGCGAGCGTGGTGGTGAGCAGCCACCAGATCGCCATCCCCGCGATGAGCCCTCCGGGATGCAGCGCGGTGTCGCTCCGCGCGGCCGACGTGTGAACGAACGCCACCGGCAAGGTCGCCACGAAGCAAAGGATGGTGACGGCCAGCGTGCGGCGCGTCGTGCTCGGCAACAGGGCCGCGCGCGCGAACACGATGTACGTCGCGATGAGCAGAACCATGAGGGCGAAGAGCCCCGGGCCGACGTTCTCCTTCTTGCCGGCGATGAAGTAGCCCATCAAGCCGTAGGTCAGCACGCCTAGCCACGAGCCGGCGGCGTCGACGGCGCGGAGCGTCCGCTCCGAGAGCAACCTGGCCCTTCCGACCCCCCACATGGCGAGCATCACCGCGATCCCCGCTGCATGGGAGAAGATGCACGCGAGGCCGCGAACGTTGGTGGTGAGGTGCTGCAGCTGGAAGATCATCGCGATGCCGCCCATCGCAGCCCCGGCGAGGCCGTACTGCGAGAGCCGCCGCTGGAGGAACGCGCGTTCGTCCTCGGTGGTGCCGCTGCCGCCGGTGGAAGTCGTCATCGGTCAAGCTCCTCGCGTCAACGTGAGCAGACTACGACTGGCGCGCGGATCTTCGGAGACCTTCGTGGGGAGCTTCACCGCGACCTCGAGCCCGCCCCCCTCTCTCGCCTCCAGGCGCAGAGCTCCACCGTGGGCCTCTGCAATTTCCCGGCACAGCGCGAGCCCCAGGCCTCCCGCGCTCGGCTTGGTGGAGAAGAGTGGGAGGAGCGCGCGCTTCATCACGTCCTCCGGCATCCCCTGCCCGCGGTCCTTGACCACGATCCGCACGAAGCGCGCATCCCTGGCGTCGAACACCAGGGCGATCTCCTCCCGCCGGCTGCCCGCCTCGCTGGCGTTCTTCAGGAGATTGAGGAGCAGCTGCTCGACCTGCGCGCGGTCGAAGTATCCTACCGCTCCTTCGCTGGCGCCCTCCGCCCGGATGCCCGGCCACAGCGCCATCATGTGCTCGGCGAGCTCGGAGAGACGGACCTCGTCGGGCTTCGGCACCGGCAGCTTCGCGAAGCGCGCGTAGCCCTCGAGGAACGCGGAGAGATGCTCGGTGCGCTCGGTCACGGTATCGAAGATGCGCGTGAGCATCGCCTCGGCCGCGGATCCACGCGCCACGACGCGGCCGGTGCTGGCCACGCTCGAGATCGGCGCGAGGCTGTTGTTCACCTCGTGAGCGATGACGCGAATGACCTGCTTCCAGACCTCGATCTCGCGCCGGCCCAGCTCGCGCGTGAGATCATGGAGCGTCACCAGGACCACCGGCTCGCCCGCGAGCACCAGGTGGCGCTTGCCGAGATGGAGCGTGCGCGACTCGCCCTTGTCGTCTTCGAGCGAGATAAGCTCGTCGCCCTCGGCCACCATCGCGCGCTTCAGCGCCTCGGGCGCGCGCGCGACCATCGCCAGGAAGTTCGTGCCGACGAGGTCCTGACCGTCGAAGAAGAGCTCGCGAGCTTGCGCGTTGGCGAGCAGGATGCGGCCGTCTGCGCCGAGGAACACCGTGGCCGAAGGCGCCTGCTCCACGACCAGCCTGAGGACATCGTCGCTCTCCTTGCGCGCGCGCGCCACGCGCTCCAGCTGCGCTTCGTGGACGGCGATCTCCTCGCGCAGCGCCGCGTAGGCGTCGCCAGGCGCGCGCGCGCCGCCCGCCCGGTCGCCGCCGCTGAGCCGCGCGACGCGCCTGACCAGCTCGGCGAGGCGCGTGCTCTCGCGCTGCCGGCAGATCGCGCGCGTGACGAGCGCGCTCACGAGGCAGGCCACGGCGAGGAGGAGCGGCGAGGCGCTCATGGGCGCGACTTCCGCTCCGGAGCGATGAGATCGAGCTTCTCCATGCGCCGGTAGAGAGCCTGACGGCTCAGCCCCAGATCCGCCGCCGCCTTCGTGATGTTTCCGGCATGACGCTCGAGCGCGGCCTCCAGGTCCTGACGGTTGATCACCCGGGCCGGCTCGCTCTCGCTGCGGCTGGGCGAGCCATCGCCGTCGGGGAGCCCGAGCTCGTCGGGCCCGATGACCAGGTCCTTCGCGACGATCGCCGCGCGCTTGACGCGGTTCTCGAGCTCGCGGACGTTTCCCGGCCAGGCGTGCGCGAGCAGCGCGCTCATCGCCTCGGGCGAGAACGAGGCGCCGGGCGCGCCCGCCGCCTCGAGAAACGTGCGCGAGAGCATCGTCACATCGTCGAGGCGGTCGCGGAGATCAGGCACCACGAGCTCGATCATGTTGAGCCGGAAATAGAGATCCTCGCGAAACGTCCGCTCCTCCATGGCGCGCTTGAGGTCGGCGTTGGTGGCGCTGATCACCCGGACGTCGACCACGCGCGTGGCGGTGCTGCCGAGGCGCGTCAGCTCTCCGGTCTGGAGCACGCGAAGCAGCTTCGCCTGCCCCGCCATGGGAAGGAGGCCAATCTCGTCGAGAAACAGCGTTCCTCCGTGCGCTGCTTCGAAGAGCCCGGCGCGCGAGCGGGTCGCCCCCGTGTACGCGCCGGCCTCCGTCCCGAACAGCTCGCCCTCGATGAGCGCCTCGGGCAGCGCGCCGGCGTTGACCCGGACGAACGGCCCGGTCTTGCGCCGTGAGTTCGCCTGGACGATCTGCGCGAGCTTCTCCTTGCCGGCGCCGTTCGCGCCGCGGATCAGCACCGGCGCATCGGACTGCGCGATCTGAACGGCGAGCGAGGTCACCTTGTGCATCGAAGCGCTGGCGTAGACGAGCCCGCACAGATCGTGCGCGGCGGCGAGCGTGATGCGGTCACGATGGGCCTCCACTCGGAGGCGGACGTTCTCGCGCTCGAGCTCGCGCACGCGGAGCAGCGTCTTCACCGTGGAGAGGAGCTTGTCGTCGTTCCAGGGCTTCGCGAGGTAGTCGGCGGCGCCCTCCTTCACCAGCGAGACCGCGGTCTCGAGCGACGTCCACGCCGTCATGAGCACCACCGGCATCGCGGGGTCGAGCGCGCGGATGGCCCGGAAGAGCGTCGCTCCCTCGTCGCCCGAGGTGGTGTCCACCGCGAAGTTCATGTCCTGGATCACCAGCGAGACGCCTCCCTGACGCACCCGCGCGAGGGCCTCGCTCGGACCCGCGGCGCCCCCGGAGGCGATGCCGTGCACCTCGAAGAACATCTGCAAGCTCGAGCGCACCGGCGCCTGGTCGTCGACGACCAGCACGATTCCTGGGGCGGCATCGCGGGACGGAGAATCAGCCACGCACGCGCACCCGCCGCGTCGTCCAGCTCACGCCGCCGCGGTTGTCCCGGATCACGAACCACATGGTGACCTCCTTCCCTCGCGCGCTCGCGCGCGCCACCCACTTCGTCCCCAACGATGCCGTCTCGACGGTGCGCGCCTCGAACTCGAACGTACCTTCCGAGGCATAGTACTGCACGACCGCGGCCTCGGTGAAAGGGACGCCGTATTCGTCGACGCCGGACTCGACGGCGCCGGGCGACGGACTCGCCACGATCACGTGCTCCTCGCCGCCCTTGCAGTCGCCGAAGACGTTGGTGTCGTTGGAGCACGCCACGGTCTCGCGGACCTCGCTCTCGGGCCAGGGCGCCCCGTCCCAGGAGAAGGCGTCGAGGCGCGGATTCGCGTTGCGATCGTTGGCGCGCAAGAACACACGCTTCACGCTCACGACGAAGCGCTCGTAGGGGAGCGCCGCGCCGCTGGGCGCCTCGATGCAAGTGAACGGCAGTCCGCCGCTCGGCGCCTCTCCCGGACGTGCGATCAGCAGCGTCCCGGGACATGCCACGGTGACGATGCCGGCTGTCGCCGCGGAGCGCGCGCGCTCGGGGAGCGACGAGAGCGCGTCACTCGGCACCTTCCAGGCGAAGCTCGCGCGATCCTGCCCCTGCACGATCTCCGGCGGACGGCCGGCGGCGGACGCCGCCTGGAGCGCGGCGAGGCAGGCGTTGACGGTCGAGTCGGCGGGATTCACGCACGTCGTCCAAGCGTAGGTCACGGGGCGACCGAAGGGCTCGACGGTCAGCGTGGTGGCGGTCACCTCCTCACCCGGCGCGGCGTACGGCTTGTCGACGGCCACGGCCAGGAGACGAAAATCCGTCACCCGCGTCCCGGGGTCGAACGTGGCGCCACAGGCAGCCACGGTAATGGCCACGATCGGAAGTCCGTACCTCACAGTTCACCTCGCAGTCCGATGATGGGCAATATAGGAAGTCCCGCGACCACGTCAGTCCGTGAATAGTTGAAGTTGTATTGCTGACCTTCGGCGTTTCTGCGGAAATAGGTATTCTGCAGATCGAGGTAAGCGCCCAGCTTCCAGCGCGCGAACTGCCAGGTCTTGTCGACGCGCACATCGAGCCGGTGAAACGCGGCGACGCGCCCCGAGAAGGGCGTGCCGTTGATCGGCGAGTACGCACCAGCGTCGGCATCGAAGATGGCCGAGGTCGGCGGCGTATACGGATTTCCGCTGACGTAGCGAAAGCGGGCGCCTACCTCCCATCCGCGACCGAGCTTCACGCTACCGAGGGCGGTCAGGATGTGCGTCTGGTCGTAATCGAAGATGCGGAACGCTTCGGAGTCGTCGGCGCGGCGCTCGCTGCGCGATAGGGTATAGGCGACCCAGCCGAAGAAGCGCGCGTCCGGGCGATAGCGGAGGAGCAGCTCCGAGCCGACGACCCTTCCCGATCCGCTGTTCACGTAGGTGACGCCCGACTCCGAGCCAGCCGCGTCAGGCCGCTGGTCGACGAGGTAGTCGAGCTTCTTGTAGAAGCCTTCCAGCGACAGCTCGACCTGCTTGGTGATCTCCTGCTCGAAGCCGGCGCTGTAGTGCTGCGCCTGGTTGTGGCGCAGGTTGGGCGTTCCGAAGGGGCGCAGGCTCTCGTAGGGTTGCGGGGGCTGGTGGTAGAGACCGGCCCCCCCCTTGAGGGTCGTCCGTCGGTCGCCCGTGATCACGTCCCACCGGGCGGCGAGGCGCGGCGCGGCCCGCCAGTCCCTGATGTCGCTCGAGTAGTCGGCGCGCACGCTGGGCAGTAGCTTGAAGGTGGGCACCGGCGCGATCTCGAGCATGGCGTACGCGGCGGGCTGGAATGTCGAGGTCTCGAGCTGCTGGCGCCGCTTGGGACGTGCGAAGAACGGTCCGTTCTCCTGACCGTCTTCGGGGATCGGCGCCGCGAAGACGTTGACGTCGGCCTGCGTCCACAGCGCATCGACGCCGACGATCGCCGTCAGGCCGCGCGTGAAGGTGTGTCGGAGGTCGGAGCGGGCCTGCAGGGGGTTGGTGCGGATGTTGAGGTCGAGGGTGCCGAGCTGGGTACTGCTCCAGTCCTGTCCGTAGGAGATCATGTTGACCCAGCGTGTCGAGTCGCCGAGCCGGGTGTCGGTGCGAGCCTGGATACGGAAGAAGCGCGTCGCGATGCCGAGATTGCCGCTGATCGCCGGATCGCCGCTCGGCGCATTGAGCGAGAGCACGAGCCGATCGTCCGACCCGTGGAACAGCAGACGGCCAACCGTCTTCGGGCCGAGATCCTGCTCGAGGACCACCTGGTAGTCGTAATACACCGGCGCGACCGACACCCCGACGCCGCCGCCCGCCTCGAGCACGGGGCCCAGCCAGGCGTCGAGATGCGAGCGCCGCGCCGCGGCGAGGAAGCGGGTCGATTTGCCGAGCGGCGCCTCGATGAGGAGCCGAGCGTCGATGAGGTCGATCTGCGCGAGCCCGTGGATCTTGTCCTTGGCGGGCGAGCGGATGCCGATGTCGACCACGCCGCCCATGGCGCGGCCGTACTCGGGCCCGAAGTTGCCAGGAAAGAAATCGATGCGCGAGAGGAGCTCGGAGGGGACCACCGAGTTGAGCCCGCCGAAGTGGTAAGCGATGGGGATGTTCGTGCCGTCGACGAACACGCCGGTGTCGGCGGGAGCCGAGCCGCGCACGATCAGCAGCCCCTGGAAGCCGGGGGGCCGCGCGACTCCAGGCATGTTCTCGATGGCGCGGATCGCGTCGCCGTTGGTGCCGGGGATGCGGGCGATCTCGGCGCGCTCGAGCTGCCGCCTCGTGACCTCGCGCGGCGGGCGCTCGCCGACGACCTCGATGTCCTGAACCGCGCCCGCAACCGGCGGCGGGGGCTTCAGGCGGAGTCGGTAGACCAGAGAGGCGGCCTCGCCTGCCACGATGGTCTCGACCGCTTCGAGCGGCTCGTGGCCCGGCGCGTTCACGGCGATCCGGTACTCGCCAGGCGCGAGGGGCTGCTCGAAGGCCCCGTCGCTGGTGGCGGCCACCACACGCGGCGGGTCGCCGGACGCCGGCTGGATCGTGATCGATGCGCCCGCGAGCGGTGCGCCGTCCGCGCCCACGACCTTTCCCGTCAGGAGACCGGTGGTGGGCGCGGCGACGGCGGGTGACGGCGGCTGGTACACGAAGGAGAACCGAAAGGGGATGCGCGCCGCGAGCGGCTGCCCGGCGCGGCGCGCCGGCTCGAACACCAGCCGCCGTGCCGCTTCGAGCGCGGCTTCGTCGAACGCGCTGCCCGCCGACTCCGTGACCTTCGCTTCGGTCACCGCGCCGGTCGCCGCGATGGTCAGGACGAGACCGACGGTGGCGCTCTCGGCCGCTGCTCTCTTCTCTTCGGGGTAGGTGGGCTCGACGGACTGGACGAGCCGCGGCGGCACCAGCCCGGGCGCGGGCGCGGGCGCGGGCTCCTGGGCGCGTGCAGAGCAAACGGGGATGGCCGTGACGAGCGCGAGCGCGAGGGCCCAGCGCCGCGAAGCAGCAGCGTGCATGATCTCTCCTGGGCCGCAGCGCAGCGTCGGGCGACGCCGCGGCGGCGACGGTCGGCGACTGCAGGAGGCGCGCCACGGCGGAAAGAGCGGCCCGCACTGCGAGGGCTCACGCCGCGCGTAACGTGCTGGCGCGGGCGCCATGGCCACGGCGGCGGGGGCGGCGCCGCGTGGGTGACGCGCAGTTCACACGTCCGCGACTGTCCGCTTCTGTCCGCCGGACACTGCGGACACTGTCCGATCGGACAGTCGCGGCCCCTCGATCCTCCACGCTGGCCCACGATCGCGGCGCGCTTGGTGCTGGCACGCGCGCTGCTGGAGCGGCCGGCCATGAACATCGTCTCTCAAGGCAAGGCACTGATGCTCGCGATGGGCGCTTCGCCCGTCATGTACCTGATGATCCTGCTCAGCGTGGTGAGCCTCGGGATCGCGCTGGAGCGCGCGGTCTACCTCTTCCGTCACAGCGGGGACGCCGCGTCTCTCGCCAGCAACCTGGAGAGCCACCTCGCCGACGGCGATCTCGAAGGCGCCCGGGTCCGCATGAAGCAGTCGTCCTCCGCCGAGGCGCAGGTCGTCCTCGCCGGGCTCGCGAAGGTGGAGGGCGGCGCGAAGGCCGCCGCCGAGGCGATGATCGCTGCGACCACCGTCGAGCGCATGAAGCTCGAACGCGGCGTTGCCTTCCTGGGGACGCTCGGCAACAACGCGCCGTTCCTCGGCCTCTTCGGCACCGTGATCGGCATCATCATGGCGTTCGACCAGCTCGGTCACGCAGGCCTCTCGGGAGGCAGCGGCGCCGGGGCTCCCACCGAGGTCATGTCGAGCATCGCCGAGGCGCTGGTGGCGACCGCGGTCGGGCTGGCGGTGGCGATCCCTTCGGTTGCAACCTACAACTATTTCCAGCGTCGCATCCGCTCCGTGCTCGCCAGCACGTCGGCGCTGACGCACGTGCTCCTGGCGTGGATCGAGGTCGGTGAGCACGTGCACGAGAAGGCGACGCGCGGAAGCGCCGAGGTCGCGGCCTGATGGCCTCCTCGCTGCCCGTGGACGACGACGACATCGTCGCCGGTATCAACGTCACGCCGCTCGTCGACATCACCCTCGTGCTCCTCATCATCTTCATGGTGACGGCCAAGCTGGTGGTGCAGCAGGGGATCCCCATGGATCTGCCGAACGCCGCGAGCGCGAGCGCGACCCAGACCATCTTCACCGTCTCGGTCGACGCGAATGGCAAGCTGTACGCCAATGGCGCCCCGGTCACCGAGCCCGAGCTCCGCGCGGCAGCGAAGCGCGCGCTCGCCGACAATCGCGAGCTGCGCACGGTGGTGCAGGCGGCGGGGGCGGCGCGGCACGACGTGGTGATCCGCGCGGTCGACGATCTGCGCGAGGCGGGCATCGTGAAGATCGCGTTTGCGGCGGACCGTACGCCGGCGCGAGCGGAGGCGCAGTGATCGCGATGACGCGCCAACGCCCGACGGCCCCGCTCGATCCCCGCGCCCTCGCGCGCACGCGGATCGGCCTCTCCGAGGCGCTGCGCGGCCTGAGCGAGCGGGACCGCGGGACGCGCTGGATCGCGATCGGGTTCGCGGCGGTGCTGCACGCTGGGCTGTTCACCGCCGTGGCCCAGCTGCCGGTCGTGCGCGAGGCGCCCCCCAAGATCACCGAGGTCGAGCTCGCGCCCCCGCCGCCCGAGCCTCCTCCCCCGCCCAAGCCCGAGGAGCCGGAGAAGGTCGCGGAGCCGCCGGTCAAGGAGCGCGCGGCCGCGCCCCCGCCGGTCGCGCGCGCGGGCAACGTGCTCACCGCGCGGAGCGACACGCCCGCGGCAGCCGATGCGGTCGACTTCGTGACCGATCCCGAGGGGAAGTCGTTCGGCAGCGGCATCGTCGCGCGCGGCGGCACGCTCGATCACGGCTCTGTCCCGACCCCGCTGGCGCCCCGCGGGCCGACGACGGTGCGCGGCGCGAGCGGAGCGGCGGGCGGCGGCGACGGCGTGACGACGCCCGAGAACCTGAGCCGCGCAGCGCGGCTCGACGAGGCAAATCCGTGCGCCGGCTTCTACCCTCGCACCGCGAGCGCCGACGTCGGTCAGGTGACGCTGGCCGTGGTGGTCCGCGCGACCGGGGAGCTCGCGTCGTCGGTCGTGGTGAGCGAGACGCCCGCGGGAGAGGGCTTCGGCGCGGCGGCGCGCGCGTGTCTGGCCCGCAAGACGTTCGCGCCGGCAGCAGACAAGCAGGGAAGAGCCGTGACCGCGGCGCTGGCCTTGCGCGTGAAGTTCACACGCTGAACGCTGGGCGCCGACTCAGAGGCTGACAGAGCCGCCGCAAGGGACGTTCACGGTCTGCGGGTCGTTCATGCCGACCTTGATGCGGTGCGAGCCGCACGTGAGCGTGAGGACGCCGTCGTTCACGCGACGGAACGCGCCGTCGACGACCACCGCGCGCAGCTTGGGATCGACGTTGACGCTGCCCGTGGTCGACGCGGCGGCCGGCGCAGCCGCGGCAGGCGATGCCTTCGAAGGCGGCGGCGGGAGCGCGGCGGCGCCGCCGGTCGCGGCGGGGGGCGGTGCCGTGGTGGCCACGATGCCGCCGGGCGGGGGAAGCGGAGCGCCGGCGCGCCCTGCAGGAGGCGGCGGAGGCGCGCTCGTCGTGACGGCGTGCGTACCGCCGACGGCGCCCGTCGGGCCGGCCCCGCTGCGCGGCGCGGCGACGGCGGCGCCCTTCGCAGGCGCGGAGGGCAGCGCCGAGACGTCGATACCGCCGGACGAGGGTGCAGTCGCCGGAACCGCGGCCGCGGGTGCCACAGCGACCGGCGCGGCCACGGGATCGGCGGCGGCGACGGGATCGGCCAGGACCGCAGCAGGCGCGGCGGTGGCCGCGGCGACCGGCTCGGGCGCCGGCGCGGCGGTGACCGCCTCGGCCTTCTCCGAGAGCGTGCGGCTCGCGAGGTAGCCGCCGACACCGACGACGCCGATCAGCGCGGCCGCGGCGAACACAAGCCCGCCGATGAGCAGACCATTCGACTGCGCAGGGCGTGCCGGCGCGGCCACGGCCGGGACCGATGCCATCGGGGGACGAACGCGCGGCTCGACCGCGACGGGCGCGAGCGAGGGACCGATGGGGATGCGACCGGACTGCGGGTGACGACCGTTGGGCCACGCGGCGGCGGTCGCCGCGAGCGCGGAAGGAGGCGTGTGCACCGATGTGGGCGGCGGCGTGTGGCCCGGGCGGCCACGCGAGGGCGCGCCCCGGAGCTCTGCGGGCATCTGCGAGCGCACGAGCACCTGGGTCGACGCCTGCTGCTCGGCCTGCTGCTCGATGACCTGCGTCTCCTCGGGGATGTCACCGTCGAGGAACGAAGCCTGCTCGGCGACCTTGGCGAGCGTGTCGCCCTTCATCTCCTGCGTGTGCTCGGCCGGCGCGGTCTTCGCTGCAGCGACGCTCTCCTCGAGGGGCAGCGGGCTCGTGATCGGCGCCGCGGGCATGCCGATGAGCGTGCTCGGCTGCGGCGACGTGTAGTCGACGCGCATGCTCACCGGCCCCGCCGCCGCGGGCGCAGCGACGACCGGCGCGGCGATCACCGGCGCCGCGCCCTCGACCTCGACCTCCTCGAACGGCTCCACCTCGGCGACCTCGAAGCCGCTGCCGCCCTTGGCCTTGATCTCGGAAGCGGCCGCTTCGAGCGCGTCGATGTCGTCGCTCTCGAGGATGTCGTCCGCATCGAGCTCGAGCTCGAGCTCGCTGGGGTCCGGATCCTTGATCGGCGGCAGCAGGCGCGGGCTCGAGGCACGCGGACGCCCGAGGTCGCCGAAGCTGAAGGCGCGAGGGTTGGATCCGGGGGACGAGTCAGTGCTTGCGGACAAGGCGGTCGCGTCTTTCTGCCGACGGGCGAGCGGCGGCGGCATTCTTACCGAGAATCCAATGTGTGCAAGGCGGCACGGAAAATTCCAAGAGGCGTCACTTCTTGCGCAGCCCGAGAACCGTCAGGACCACGCCTACGACGCCGAGGCCACCCGCGATCGGACCGAACAAGGTCATGCGTTTGAAGGCTGCCCGCTTGATGAGCGAGACGCCGAACCGGCGCGCCTCGGGCGAGAGAAAGTGCTCGTTTGCCCACTTTTCCTCGATCGAGAGGTACTGATTCAGGTTGATGAGGAAGACGACGCCCGCCCCCAGCGCCACCAAGGCGACGAGGATGCCGGCGATCAAGAGCCCGACGTTCCGCTTGGCCGGCCGTTGCACCGGTTGCGGGTAAGCCCGGTTCATTGCGCGGTGATACGCCCTTTCCGCGCAATCTCCCCCCTCCCCGCCTTCGAAACGAAGAAGCCGGGCCCGCTCGCGCGACCCGGCTTCATCTCGCTCACCGATGCCTGTCAGTGGTCAGTGCATCGCCGCGCCGACGATGCGCGCGATGACGCCGAGCACGATCTGGGCCGCGAAGCCCATGCCGGCGCCCTTCTTCGTGTCCGGGCCCTTGGCGATCGCGTAGACGAGACCTAGACCGATGCAGCCGCCGAAGAACCCGGCGCAGAAGCCGAGGCCCAGGCTGCCTTGCACGGGCGCCGCGTAGCCCCCCTGCATGCCGAATGGCTGTTGCGGAGGACCGAAGCCCTGCTGAGGCGGTCCGCCGTACCCGCCGGGAGGCGGAGCACCGTACCCGCCGGGAGGCGGAGCACCGTACCCGCCGGGGGGAGGCGCGCCGTAGCCGCCGCCGCCACCGCCACCGCCACCGCCACCGCCAGGAGGGGGTCCGCCAGGAGGTCCCCCGTATCCGCCACCGCCAGGCGGAGGTCCGCCGGGAGGTCCCCCGTATCCGCCACCGCCAGGGGGCGGTCCGCCGCCGCCAGGGGGTTGTCCAGGATTCCAGTTCGACATGAAGTCCTCTCCTTGAAGAGAAACGAGGTTATCCGCTTCCGCCCTTTCGACAAGGGACGTCGAGCAAAATGCTCGGAGCGAGGTTCAGGGATGTACGAAGACGACGGTCCCTGTCTTCCCCGAAGCCGCGCCGTGCCAGCCGGGCGGCACCTGGGGGCCGGTCCAGAAGAAGAGGCGCCGGGCATCCTCGGGCGCGAGGTTGATGCAGCCGTGGCTCTTCGGCTGGCCGAACACGTCGTGCCAGTAGGCGGCGTGGAGCGCGTAGCCCTCGGTGAAGTACTGCACGTACGGGACGTCCCGGAGCTCGAACTCCTCGCCCACCGTCTTCGAGTCCATCGTCGCGGTGATGTACTTCGTGTGGATGCGGAAGATGCCGCGCTTGGTGGCCTTGGTGGTGGCGGGGTCGTCGAGGCCGGCCTCGCCCGTGGAGACGAGTGTAGCATACACGGGTTTCGTGCCCTCGTAGGCCACGAGCACCTGCCGCGTGACGTTGAGGTCGAGCCACTTCTCGCCGTCGTTCGCCCAGCCCGGCATCTTCTTCGCGAGGTCGACGCGGCTCACCTCGTCGGTCGCGACGTAGCTGCCGCCCTCGACCTCCTCGTAGTAGCGGCCCTTCTGCACCCGCTGCTTGCCGGTGATGGCGACGACGCTGCGCCAGGGGAGGGCCTCGCCGGGAACGAGGCGACCGCCCTCCTCGTGGATCATCTTCGCCTTCTTCGACTTCACGATGGCGAACGGCGGCTTCGCCTCCTCGGGGATGCGGAAGCCGTGGAACTCCGATCCGCGGATGGGGCGGAAGCGGTCGGCGGGCATGACACGCAGATCGAGGGAGACGTTGAAGCGGCGCCCCTCGACGAGCATCGAGTCGACGAACGAGATGCCGTTGTGGCGCGAGAACTCGCCGGCCTTCGGGCCGTCGACGCGGCCCGAGAGGTTCGGCACACGCGAGCCGCCGTTGAGGTACCAGGGGAGGTCGGCGTCGGTCCGGCGCTCTTCCATCGCGACCAGCGCGGGGACCGAGCCCTCCGGCTTCCAGCGCGTCCAGAGATCGTTGCCGTAGGTCGCGCCGTTGACGGGGTCCTTCGCCCACTGCTTCAGGTGCGTCTTGAGGTTCGGCTCGAGCGCCTTCTGCACCTCGGGGCTCGGGATGCTCGGGTACGCGGGGCCGCCGCGCACCGCCATGCCGTAGAGGTAGGGCAGCTTCTGCGTGTGATCGGGTCGGCGCGTCGAGGCGCGCACGATGGGGTTCGAGAGATCGAGCGCGGTGGTGCCGAGGCAGACGTAGCCGAGCGGCTTGATGGCGCGGAAGCCAGCCTGACAGCCCTTCCCGCTCACCGGCTTCGGGTCCATCTCGACGATCGCGCCGGCGCGGAGCTGGCCGAGGCGGGGCGACGAGACGTCGGCCTGCGAGAGCACCGGCGTCTCGATGGCGATCGCGGCGAGGCGCGGCACCGACTCGGAGACGGGCGGCGGCCAGGGCCGGCTCGTCCCGTCGAGCGAGACCGGCGGCAGGCCGTCGCTCTGCGGCAGCGCTGGCAGGTCGGTGGGGGGCGAGGTGCCCTCGGCGGTCTTGCCAGCGGCTTCACCGGCCTTCGTCTCCGCGCCCGTGGTGGTGGTCGTCGAGGCCGCGGGGTCGTCGTGCTTGCACCCGACCACGCCGATCGAACCGAGCGAACCGAGCGCGACGACGAGCACCGCCAGCGGCGAGGGAAGCGGCGAAAAGCGGACGAAAGGCACGACGGTTCGTCGTAATGCGGGCGTTCGCGCTGGGCCAAATTCAGGCCGACGATTCGACCGGCCGCCAGGGAATCCTGGTGCAGGTCGCGACGCCGGGCGGTAGCGTCAGCTTCGCCGGTGACAAAGCGAATCGGTCAGGTGCTCGGCGGTCGCTACGAGATCCAGGCCGTGATCGGTCGTGGCGGGCAGAGCACCGTCTATCGTGCGCTCGACCGCATCGACGGCGATCAGGTGGCGATCAAGCTGGTGCACGGGGCGATCGGCGACCCCGACGCGACGGAGCGGATCTTCCGCGAGTCGCAGTCGATGTCCCAGCTGCTCGGCACCTCGGCGGTCCGCATCCTCCATCAGGTCCACAGCGACGACGGCGCGCTCGGCCTCGTGATGGAGCTGCTCGAGGGGCGCGACCTCGAGAGCTACCTCAGCGAGCTCGAGGCGAAGCGCGAGCCGCCGCCGCTCGCGTGGATCGAGAAGACGTTCGCGCCCATCGTGTCGACGCTCTCGGCGGCGCACGATCACGGGCTCGTGCATCGCGACCTGAAGGCGGAGAACATCTTCCTGCTCTCCGAGGCGAAGGGCGGGGGCGTGCGCCTGCTCGACTTCGGCTTCGTGAAGCTGCTGCGCGCGCCGTCGATCACCAACAGCGAGATGGTGGCGGGCTCGCCTTCCTACATCGCCCCCGAGACATGGCTGAACGGCGCGGCCTACGCGGACATCCGCGCGGACGTGTACTCGCTGGGCGTGATGCTCTTCCGCGCGCTCGCGGGGCGCCTCCCGTTCGCGGGTGAGACGGTGGTGGAGCTGATGGTGCAGGTGACGACCGGCCCGCGCGAGAAGCTGAGCCCGCTCCGCAAAGATCTCTCGCCCGACATCGACGCGTGGGTGCAGCAGGCGCTGGCGATCGAACGCGACGATCGGTTCTCGTCGGTGCGGGGTCTGTTCCGGGCGTTCTGCAACTGCTTCCCGGGACGCTGACGTGAGTGGCTGGCGAGCGCGGGAGTCCTGATGTACCGCGTCCCTGCGCCACGCCCGTTGCCGGTGTTCGTGCTGCGCTCCAGCGCGTCGGTGACGTTGACGCTCCTCGCGGTCGGCGTGCCGACCTTGCTGCTCGGCGTCATCCTACCGCTCGACACGCTCTTCCGCGATCCCGACGCGTCGTCCGCGCAGGGCATGATCTCGGCGCTGTGCGCGGTGGTGCTGGCGTGTGTTCTCTGGATCGCTCTCGACCGATGGCCGAAGCGCGTCTCCTTCACGCGGGACAGCAATACCGTGATCGTCGAATGGCGCCGTGCCACACGCCTTTTGTCGGCGCACCGCCTGGTTCATGCCGACATCGTCGACGTCGTGCTCCAGAAGGCGAGCACCACCGTCGACCACGCGGGCGACTGCGACCTGGTCCTCCGTACGCGCGACGCCCAGATCCCGCTAGGGTTCATCGCGAGCGTCACGGCCTGCGAGACCAAGGCCGTCGAGCTGATGGCGTTCTTCGAGTCGACGTAGCACCTGGGGAGCGAGCGCTACGGGGCGTCAGATTGCCAGGCATCGAACACAACCCACGCCAGGGGGCCGAGCGCTACCGCATCGACCAGCGCGATCGTCCGCAGCGGGCCCGCGCGTAAGCCGGATTGAAGATAGAGAGCGAGAAAGCCGACGACGCTGATTGCGACAATCACACTCGACGCCCGGCGCGCCGGTGGATCGAACGCTGCGAAGCAGCACGCAGCGACCATCGCCACGAAGAGCACACCGCGGTGCACGAGCAGCACGCCAAGATCGCCGGCGGACTCCGAACCGTAGAGCCGAGCGACGAGACGAGGCGCTGCGACCACCGCGGCAGGCGGCACATGGATCAGCGCCAGAAGAGTCCATGCGAGCTTCGTGAGCAGCTCCATCAAGCTCTCCATCCGGGACATTGCGTCGACGATGGAACGATGTTCAAGACCGATCCGCTGACGAAGGGAGGCCGAGCTGCATGAACGGCATGGTGAAGACGGCGCCGGGCAGACGCTTGAACGAAACGGCTATGGCGAACCTCCGGGTAAATCGCTGGAGCGCGCGCTTCGAGGGCCCGCTGCTGGGAGTGGGGCAGCACGCCTCGGGCCTCATGTGCGTCGTCGAGCCGCTCGAAGGTAGGGTACGCGTGCGCGTGGGGCGTCGCGTTGTCGAGGCGAAGGTCGGGAGGGCCATTCGGGTACCCGCGGGGGTGGTGCACGAGGTCGAGGCGCCGCAGGGCCGCGTGGCGTTCTCCTACCTCGAGCCCGATGGGACGAGAGACGTCTCCGTTCAGGCTGCAGGGCGGGAGCTGGGTCAGGTCGTCTCTCGGGTCATCGACCCGCGAGCCCGTCGGTGCCTCGAGTTGCTCGATCGGAACGCCAAAGCGACACCGCAGGAGCTCGCCAGCGCGCTGAAGCTGTCGGCGTCGCGGCTCCGTCATCTGCTTCGCGAGGAGCTCGGCGTGCCGATCGCGCGCCTTCGTTGGTGGCTCCAGATGAGGCGTGCCGCGGCGGTCATCGCGCGAGGCGGCAACCTCACCGGTGCTGCGCACGACGCCGGGTTCTCGGACTCGGCGCATTTGAGCCGGACGTTTCGCCGTATGTTCGGCTTCGCTCCGTCGCTGCTGGTGTCGGCCCGCGTGCGCATCGAGATCATCGACTGAGGGCGGCATCGACCAGGGAGGCGCTCTCGTCTACCTCCCGATCTCCTCCCGCGCCGCCATCAGCGCGAACCCGAGGAGGTTCGATCCCCGCCACCGCGCGGGGATCCGCGCGTCCGGGTTCGACGCCCCCGTCCCGACCGATGCGGAGGGGTGAGGCGCTTACGCAGGCAAAAGAGTCAGAAAAGGAAGCCCCAAACGAGCGAAATCTAGAGCGCCGGACAGATCGCGGCGCGAGCCTGGAGGAGCTCTGTGCGACGTCGGCGCCGCTGCGGATGCGGAGGGCTCGGCCTGCCCAATGAGGCGGACCTCGCGCAGGAGGCTACTACCTCAAGGAGACGATCGCGGGGAA
>JAYTBL010000105.1:0-5465 GCA_043736975.1 Polyangiaceae bacterium | reverse complement strand
ATCGTCATGCAGCGCGAGCACTTCTGGGAGCTCCCGCTCTACCTGGAGAGCGGGATGCTGCCCATCGTCATCTCGGTGCCGCCCTACCACTTCTGGGAACCGCCGCCCGAGGGCGAGGGCAACTACATCCCGGCGCACGGCTCGGACTTCGGGCTCTTCATCCACGCCGAGGTGCTGGGCGCGAAGCGCATCATCTTCGTGAAGGACGAGGACGGCCTCTACGACAAGGATCCCAAGAAGCACGCCGACGCGAAGTTGATCAAGCACACCACGCTCGCGGATCTGATGAAGAACCTCCCCCAGGAGCTGATCCTCGATCGCGCGATGTTCACGACCTGGGAGCGAGCGCGCCACATCAAGCACGTGCAGATCGTCAACGGCCTCGTCCCCGGGCAGCTCACCAAGGCCCTCGCCGGCGAACCGGTGGGCACCGTCATCGTGAAGGAGTCCTGAGATGAACAGCCCCCACGAGCGCCGCAAGATCCCCAGCCACCTCGCCGACTCGACGCTCACCTCGGAGAACGACGGCCCCACCACCTTCACCTATTCGCCGGTGGCGATGATGCCCGACGTGCGGGTCTTCAAGGTGGGCGGGCAGTCGATCATGGACCGCGGCCGCGCGGCGGTCTTCCCCATCCTCGACGAGATCGTGGCCGCGAAGGACAAGCACAAGCTGCTGCTCTGTTGCGGGGGCGGGACGCGCGCGCGTCACGTGTACGCCATGGCGAGCGATCTCGAGCTGCCCACCGGGCTCCTCGCGGCGCTGGGCGGCTACGTCCCGCGCCAGAACGCGCGCATGCTGCAGATGCTACTCGCCAAGCACGGCGGCATCTACATCATGAACGACGACTTCGAGAAGCTGCCGCTCTACTTCAACCTCGGGTGCATCCCGATCATGACCGGAATGCCGCCGTTCGGGTACTGGGAGAAGCCCAGCGAGGGCGGGCGCATTCCCGAGCACCGCACCGACGCCGGCGTGTTCCTCACCGCCGAGGTCCTCGGCTCCAAGCGCGCCATCTTCATCAAGGACGAGGCCGGCCTCTACGAGGACGACCCGAAGAAGAACAAGAACGCCAAGCACATCCCGCGCGTCACCGCGCAGGAGCTGATCGACGCGGATCTGCCCGACATGGTGCTGGAGCGCGTGGTCATCAAGTACCTCCTCCGTTCGCGGTTCTGCACCGAGCTCCAGATCATCAACGGCCTCGAGCGAGGTATGATCAAGCGAGCCCTGGAAGGCGAGGATGTCGGGACGCTCATCACCAAGGCCTGATCGCTCGCGGCGCGCGCTCACGTTCGCGATCGCGTGCGCGATCGTGAGCGGCGCGCCCGCGGTCGCGTGCGGCAAGTCGGGCGGCGGCGACGGTAGCCACCGCGGCGAGCCGCTGCGCGTGGCGGCGGCCGCGGATCTCGCGCTCGCCTTCACCGAGGTGGGCAAGGCGTTCGCGGCGTCGTCGGGCAAGAAGGTGGAGTTCAGCTTCGGGTCGACGGGGCTGCTCGCCAAGCAGATCGGCGAGGGCGCACCCTACGACGTGCTGGCGGCGGCGAACGCCTCGTACGTCGACGACGTCGTGCGCGCGGGCGCGTGCCTCGGCGAGACGAAGGCGCTCTATGCGCGCGGGCGCATCGTGCTGTGGTCGAGTGATCCGGCGAAGCTGCCCGCTGGCCTCGAAGGCCTGCGCGACCCGAAGCTCGTGAAGATCGCGCTCGCCAACCCCGAGCACGCGCCCTACGGGCTCGCCGCGAAGCAGGCGCTCACGAAGTCCGGGCTGTGGGCGAGCGTGGAGCCGCGCGCGGTGTACGGCGAGAACGTCCAGCAGACGATGATGTTCGCGCAGTCGGGCAACGCCGACGTCGCGGTGGTCGCGCTGTCGCTCGCGGTCACGCTCCCCGGCGCGTACGTCATCATCGACCCCGCGCTGCACGAGCCGCTCGACCAGCAGATCGTCGTCTGCAAGGGCGGGAGCGCGGGCGGCAAGCCGAACGAGGCGCGCGCGTTCATCGCGTTCGTCGGCTCGGAGCCAGGGCGCGCGATCATGCGCAGGTACGGCTTCCTGCTCCCTGGCGAGGCGCTTCCCTCGCCGCAGTGAACGGCGTGGACCTCCGCCCTCTCCTGCTCTCGTTCGAGGTCGCGACGCTGGCGACGATCCTCGCGGCCTTGATCGGCATCACCGGCGCGGCGGTCCTCGCGAATTTCCGCTTTCCAGGGCGGGACGTCCTCGACGTGCTCTTCACGGCGCCGATGGTGATGCCGCCGACGGTGCTCGGCTACTACGTGCTGGTGGCGCTGGGGCGGCGCAGCGTGATCGGGCACGCGTTCGAGGCGCTCACCGGGAGCTCGATCGTCTTCACGCTGACCGGCGCGGTGATCGCCGCGACCATCGGCGCGGTGCCTCTGGTGGTGAAGAACGTGCGCGCCTCGCTGGAGGAGACCGACGCGACGCTCATCCTCGCCGCGCGCACGCTGGGGGCCACCCGCCTCCGCGCGTTCTTCTCGGTGCAGCTGCCGCTGGCCACGCGCGGGATCGTCGCCGCGCTGATGCTCGCGTTCGCGCGCGCCATCGGCGACTTCGGGGTGACGCTGATGGTGGCGGGCGACATCCCGGGGAGGACGCGCACCGCCTCGCTCGCCATCTACAGCGCCATCCAGGGGCAGCGCGAGGGCGAGGCGACGACCATGGTGGTGGTGCTGACGGTCCTGGTGCTGTCGCTGCTCTACGCGGTGGGCAAGCTCACCGCGCGGCGGCCGCGATGACGACGCTGAAGGTGCGCGTGGCGCTCGCGACGACGTCGTTCGCGCTCGACGTCACGTTCGCGGTGCCGCCCGGCGTCACTGTGCTCTTCGGGCCGTCGGGAGCGGGCAAGAGCCGCACGCTGGGCTGCATCGCGGGCATCGTGCGTCCCGACCGCGGGCTCATCGCGCTGGGCGACGACGTGTGGTTCGACAGCGCGAAGAAGGAGGAGCTGCCCATCCACCAGCGGCGCGTGGCGTACGTGTTCCAGTCGCTCGCGCTGTTCCCGCACATGACCGCCGCGGAGAACGTGGCCTACGGCGTGGCGCGCACGGTGCCGGCCGCGGATCGGCGGGCGCGCGCGCACGACATGCTGAAGCGAATGCGCGTGGGGCACCTCGCGGACCGCAAGCCGGCGACGTTCTCGGGCGGCGAGGCGCAGCGCGTGGCGCTGGCGCGGGCGTTCGCGATGCAGCCCCGGGTGCTCCTGCTCGACGAGCCGTTCTCGGCGCTCGACGCCGACGTGAAGCGCGAGCTGCTGGCCGAGGTCGGTGACTGGCTGACGCGCGAGGCGGTACCAGCCATCCTGGTGACGCATCTCGAGGAGGAGGCCGCCGCGCTGGGCGATCGCGTGGTGCTCCTGGACGGCGGCAAGGTCACGCGCGAGGCGGCGATCGACGACCCGACGCTCTCACTGCCGAGGATCCGCGCATCGACGAAGCGGTGATCGCGACGACGTTTCCCAGGGAAGTATTTCGCGCTAGGAGGGCCCATGACCGCAGCCGTACCGCCGCTCGTCTGCCTCACGGGCACCGTCGCGATCGGCCTGTGGATGGCCTCGCGGTACCTGCGCGGGCTGGGACGTGATCAGAGCCTCCTCGGGTTTCACTTTCTGCTCGGCGCGGCGGGACTGATGACGGGAATGGGGTCGATCGGGCTCGCGGTGCTCGCGGCGACGTTGGTCGGCGGGATCGCGGTCGCGCTGATCCACAAGCCCAAGGCCGCGAAGCTGGCCATCTTCGTCCATGGCGCGCTCGGGCTCGTGGGTTTCATCATCTTCGTGCTCTGGGCGACGAAGCTTTGACGGGAGGCAACGGATGAGCCTGTTGCCGGGCTGGCGGCCCGCGGCTAAGGGACTCCCCATGCCCGCCATCACGCCCGAGGAAGTCGAGCGCTGCCTCGCCCTCATGAAGTCGGTCATCGAGGACCGCAGCAGCCTCAGCGAGATGCCCGACGAGCTGCGCGTCGCCTTCCTCGTCGCCGCCGGCCGCGTCTCGCGCCCCACCCGCGACGAGACGCGCAAGTCGGCCAAGGCCTTCCGCCGCATCGTGCGCAAGAAGGCGCAGGGCCACGATCGCGAGGTCCGCGCCGGCACCGAGATCCGCGCCGCACGCCGCGCCGAGGTCTTCACCGCGCCGCCCCAGCTGATCGGCGGCGAGGCCGTGACCGAAGGCGAGGTGCGCGAGCTGAAGAACCCGCGCGCCTGCTACGTGTGCAAGACGTGGTTCTCCAAGGTCCACTTCTTCTACGACGCGATGTGCATCACCTGCGGGGAGCTGAACTACAAGAAGCGCTTCCAGACCGCCTCGCTGGAGGGCCGCGTCGCCGTCATCACCGGCGCGCGCATCAAGATCGGCTTCCAGGCGTCGCTCATGATGCTCCGCGCCGGCGCGCGCGTGATCGTGACCACGCGCTTCCCGCGCGACGCCGCCTCGCGCTTCGCGCGCGAAGCGGATTTTCCGAAGTGGCAGGCGCGCCTCGAGGTCTACGGCCTCGATCTCCGGCACTCGCCGAGCGTCGAGATGTTCGCTCGCTACCTCACGCAGACCAAGGACCGCCTCGACATCCTCATCAACAACGCCGCGCAGACGGTGCGCCGGCCCGCCGGCTTTTACACGCACATGCTCGATCTCGAGCAGCGGCCCTTCGACAGCCTGCCCGCGCCGATCCAGTCGGTGCTGCGCGGCCACGAGGCGTGCAAGGCCGCCATGGCGTTCGGCCCGACCGCGCGCGAGCCGCAGCTCGCGGGCCGCGCGAGCGGCGACGCCACCGGCTTCGTCGCCTGGCGCGGCGACGGCCCGGGCGTGGGCATCCGCGCCTCCGCGGAGCTCTCGCAAGTCCCCTGCGCCTACGACGACGCTACCAACGACGCCGAGATCTTCCCCGCCGGCCAGGCCGACGCCGATCTCCAGCAGATCGATCTGCGTCCCATGAACAGCTGGCGCCTCACCCTCGCGCAGGTCCCCTCCCCCGAGATGCTCGAGGTGCAGCTGGTGAACGCGGTCGCGCCGTTCATCCTGTGCAGCAAGCTCAAGGCGCTCATGCAGCGCGATCCCACGGGCGAGAAGCACATCGTCAACGTGTCGGCGGTGGAGGGTCAGTTCGCGCGCCGCACCAAGACCGACAAGCACCCGCACACCAACATGGCGAAGGCCGCGCTCAACATGATGACGCTCACCAGCGCGCCCGACTACGCCGAGGACGGCATCTTCATGAACGCCGTCGACACCGGCTGGGTCACCGACGAGGATCCGGCCGCGCTCTCTGCCCGCAAGCAGGCGATGCACGACTTCCAGCCGCCGCTCGACATCGTCGACGGCGCGGCGCGCGTCTGCGACCCCTTCTTCTCCGGCCTCCTCACGGGCGAGCACGTATGGGGGAAGTTCCTGAAGGACTACACGCCCTGCGCCTGGTGATCCGCGAGCACGGCGAGCACCTTCGACGCCCGCACCA
>JAYTBL010000104.1:0-5475 GCA_043736975.1 Polyangiaceae bacterium | reverse complement strand
GCCCTCGGCGGCGGGGTCGGGAGTGGCGCCGCGGCAGGCAGCGACGGCGACGGCGACGCCGAGGAGACCGACGATGGGGAAGACGATCGGGAGGCTGCGCACCGGGCGACGGAAGCGGAGCGGGGCGCGGTGATCGTGCATGGGGACCTCGGGGCGTGCGGAGGAGGGAGCGGCGAGCGCGAGCACGCGTTCGACTTAGACACTGTCTAGGTCTTTGCTAGACAGTGTCAAGATGCAGGTAGACGCTGTCAGGACGAATCTGGACACTGTCAGGGGAATCCCTGACAGTGTCAGGACGCCCGGTGTCGCCTTGACACTGCCATCCGCCCACGCCACGTTCGTCGAGATGGCCGGCGCGGCTCCTCCACGGCGTGTTTCCTCCTCTGCAGCGACCGCGCGTGGCGTGCCCCGGCGGAAGGCGGGCGCGGAGCCGACCCTCGAGGACGATGTCCGCGGCCGCGTGCTCAACGCCGCGGTGAAGCTCATCGACCGAGGGGGGCTCGCGGGGCTGAGCATGCGCGAGGTCGCGCGCGCGGCGGGCGTGAGCCACCAGGCGCCGTACCATTACTTCGCGGATCGCGAGGCGATCTTCGCGGCGCTGGCCGAGGAGGGCTTCAAGATCCTCACGTTGCGGCTCGAGGGGATCGTGGCAAGCTCGGAGCCGGCCGTCGATCGCTTCGTGCGCGCGGGGCAGTCGTACGTCGAGTTCGCGCTCGATCATCCGGCGCTGTTCCGGCTGATGTTCCGGCCCGACGTCGTGGCGATGGATCGGTTCCCCGAGGCGAGCGCGTGTGGCGAGCGCGCGTTCGCGGTGGTACCGGCGCTCGTTCAAGCGTGCATCGACGAAGGGCTCCCCGCGGTCCCTTCGGTGCATGCGCTGGTCATCCTCGCGTGGTCGATCCCGCACGGCCTGGCCTGCTTGATCCTCGATGGCCCGCTCGCGAAGACGCTCCCCGACCTCGTGGCCGAGCGCGAGAAGCTCACGCGCGAGGTGATGACGGCGATGCGCGCCCTGCTCGCGGGCCACGTCGCGCGCAAGGCGAAGCCGAAGCGTCCCGGCCGCGCGCCCGTGACGTCGAGCAAGCGGCGCGACTGACCGCGCCTGCGCGCGTGTTCATGATCCCCCAAGCCTGCGCCCACTGCGCGCCCACTTCGTGCGGGAGTAGCGTCACGGATGTAGGTCGGACGCGACGGCGTCGCCAGCCGTCACGCGCGGATGCGCCGTGAGGTCGCAGGGTAGCACCGCATCAAGGTTGCGGCCGACGTTCCGCGGCCGGGCTGTCCGTACGTTACCTCCGCCTCGGACCAACTCCGCGCCTCGGTGCTACTCTCTCTCTCGATGACGGAACCCGTCGAGCCAGGGCCGTCGCCGCGCGATCCTCTGGAGGCGCCTCCCTCCGTCCGCGTCCGCATCGCCGCGCGACCCGTGCCCGCTTCGCCGGGTGCACTCGGGCGAATCGTCGCGTCGCCGATCGCGTACCTCATCACTGCCCTCAACATCGGTATCTTCGTCTGGTCCGAGTACTTCGCGGGAGGTTCGTCGAACCCGAGCACCTTGCTGCGCTCCGGCGCCGTCGAGCCGTTTCACGTCTGGGCCGGTGAGTACTGGCGACTCGTCACCTGCATGTTCGTCCACATCGGGCTCGTCCATGTCGCCGTGAACACGTACATGTCGATCGGCTGGTCCACGGCGCTCGAGCGAGTCCTTGGACGCGGGAGATTTCTTCTCCTCTATCTGCTCGCGGGCGTCGGCGGGAGCTGCACGAGCGTGATCGTCGGCTTCTTTCACAACCCCCACACTTCTGCGGGTGCGTCGGGCGCTCTGTTCGGCGTCGTCGGCGCGACGCTCGCGCTCCGTCGGCGTCAGTTCGCGGACAACCGTTCCTTTCTCGCCGATCGCGGGGTGCGATCGATCGCGCTGCAGTTCGGCATCCTCACGGTGGTTGGACTCACGGTGCTGCCCTTCGACAATGCGGCCCACGTCGGCGGACTGGTCGCTGGGGCGCTCCTCGGAACACTCCTGACTGCGCGTCGCTCGCGGAACGGGTGGCTCGCGTTCTCGCTGGGGTTCGTGGTGCTGCTCGCGGCCGCGGTGCGTCCTTGGTGGTCACCGGGCGACGACAAGGATCTCGTCGCGGCATACGCTCGCGCGTACCTCACCGGCAACAGTCCGGGAATGCCCGACGGCGCGTGGCACAAGGACTTCCCTCGCGGGGTTCGCCTCGCGGAGAAGGGCTGCACCTACCGCGTCGCGCTCGCCTGCGAGGTCCTCGCGCAGCACCTCGAACGCCAGGGCGATCCCGCGAAGGCCGCCCGCGCCGACGAGCTCCACCGCCGCACCTGCGACCTCGACCCGGGCCTGTGCAACCTGGTCCATTGATGGACTAGTCGGCGCGCCACGCCAGCGCCACGAGATGGACGGTGATGCCGGTCTTCTTCGGCTTCGTCACCACCTGCTTCAGCACCGAGGTCGACGGGTCGAGCGCGCTCGAGACCCCAGCGATCGCCGCCCGTAGCTCCTCCTGCAGCGCGCGGTGCTTCTCGAGCAGCGCGGTGAGGTTCTCCGTCTCGCGCGTTGCGTCGCGCGACTCCTTCGCCGCGCGGTTCGCGCTCTTCAGCGCGCTCGAGGCACCGCGCACTGCGCGCCCCGCGCTCCCGCCGAGGAACGAGCTCAGGAGGCCGCCGCCCAGCGAGAACGCGGCGGCGGTGCGCTGCGCGCTCGCCTGCTCCTCCTCGCGCGCCACCGCGCCCTGCGCCTTGCGGATCCGCTCCTCGAGCTGCGCGAGCTTGGCGCCATACTTCGCGCGCATCTCCTGCGAAGCGCGATCCCGCGCCTCGCGTGCCGACTGACCGAGCCGCGCGCGGAACGATCCCTCGTCCTCGCTCGGCGCGGAGAAAAGGTCGAGCGCCTCGCTCTTCCAGCGCGCCAGGCCCTGCGTGCTCGCGAGCCACGCCACGAGCTTCTTCGACCAGGCCGCATAGCTCCTGGGGGCGAGGAGCGGTCTCGGCACGTCGAGGAAGCGCGCTCCGGCGGCCGGGTGGTCTTCGAGGTCGCGAACGCCGATCGCGCCGGCCCACTTCGCGTCCTCCCAGCGGAGGGGAATCGCCGCGTCGGTGACCGGCGCGATGAACAGGACCTCGCGCGCAAAATCGAGCCCGCTCTTCGCCTCGGTGAACTCGACGCGCGCGGCACCCAGCGCCCAGGCGCGGTAGAGCGGGCGCGGCGCGGTGGTGGGGAGGAAGACCTCGGGGACGTTCGGAGGCACCGCGGGGCGCTCGCCGCCTGGCCCCTGGTTCGGGGCGGCGCCGACGGTCGCTGCGCCTGGCATGGTCGTGGCGGTCGTCGACGCTCCCGCGGTCTTCGGCCCGGCGTCGCGTCCCGCGAGGCGTCGGATCTCCTCGCGCGTCAGCGGCCCGCGCAGGTACGACATCGTCCAGCGCGACTCGATCACCACCGGTCGCGCGGCGTGCACGTCGTGGACGTAGAAGTGTCGCTTCTCGAGGCCCGACAGCAAGCGGTCGACGGTCGCGCGATCGAAGCCGCCGGCCCCCGCCGCGCCTTCGAGCCCGTCGATGACTCGCGCCTTGTCGCGCTCCGTCTGGAGGCGACCGATCAGCCAGGTGCCGGCGTTGGAGAGACCCTTGTAGTCGAGATCGACAGGGTTCTGCGTGGCGAGCACGATGCCGAGCCCGTACGCGCGGGCCTGCTTCAACAGAAGGAGCAGCGGGGGCTTCGAGGGCGGCATCGCCACCGGCGGGAAGTAGCCGACCACCTCGTCCATGAAGAAGAGCGCGCGTAGGCTGGGCGTGCCTGGCTGCAGGCGCATCCACGAGACCATCTGGCCGAGCAAGAGCGCGACGAAGAACATGCGCTGCGCGTCGTCGAGGTGCGCGATCGAGAGGATGGAGACGCGCGGCTTGCCTTCCTTCGTCCAGAGCAGCCTGCCGATGTCGAGCGGATCGCCGTCGAGCCAGGCGTCGAAGCCCGGCGAGGCGAGCAGGCTGTTGTAGGCGACCGCCAGCACGAAACGATCCTTGGAAGGAAAGAAGGCCTCCACGTCGAGCACGCCGATGCGCTCGAAGGGAGGCTCCTGGATGCGGAGCACCAGCGCGGCGAGGTCGAGGCTCTCTCCCGCCGCCCACGCGCGCTGCAAGAGCGTCGCGATGAGCACGTGCTCGCGGCTCTTTCCTGGCTCGGCGGTGATGCCCACGAGACCAAGCAGGCTCGTCGCCACTTGCGTCACGCGTTCGTTCACGAGCTCGGCGTCGTCGCGCATCTCGGGCGGCGGCGCGGCGAGGGTGCCAGCGATCGAGAGCGGTCGCCCGGCACGGCTCCCCGGCGTGTAGAGCGTGAGGTCGACGGCGTCGCGCAGTCGTCGAACGCGCGCGGCGTCCTGGCCCCACGCCGCGAGCCCCTCGCGCCACTTCGTCGCCTCGCTCGCGCCCGAGGCGCCGGGCGGCGCCCAGGGGGCGAAGTCGTCGTCGCGTAGCTCGGGGAAGGAGAGGAGGAGGTTGCCAAGATCTCCCTTGGGGTCGACGACGATCGCCGGGATGCCGTCGATGGCGGCCTCTTCGAGCAGCGCGATGGAGAGGCCGGTCTTGCCGCTCCCGGTCATCCCGATGACGACGCCGTGGGTCGTCAGATCGCGAGATTCGTAGAGGAAGGGCCGGGCGTCTTCACCGGCCGCCTTGGTGCGACCGAGATAGAAGACGCCGAGCCTCTCGAAGTCAGCGAGATCGGGAGGGGAAGCCATGCGTGGCGTGGATATCACGGGTCGAGCGACACCTCGGGTCTCGCGGACAGCGGCGCCACGGTCGACGCGGCCGTCAACGGAGAACGCACATATAGCCGGACGCCCCGGGCGGGCCGCGCACGCCGCTGGAGACGGTTGCGGTGGCGATCTCGTGGCAACGTGCTTGGATGGGCGGATGCTTAGACCCCTCTCGTTCGGCCTTGCGGCGTGCCTCTGTAGCGTCGGCCTCGCCATCCCCGCGTGCGGCGGGAGCACCTCCTCGATCGGCGCCGAGGGCGGCACCCCCGACAGCGGCGCCGATGGTCCGGGACCCTCAGGCGAAGGCGGCCCGCCCGACGCCTCGCTCCCCGGCGATCCGCTCACCATCGCTGGCGCCTACGCCGTCAGCACCGTCTTCCTCGGCGAGACGGATCGGTCGGGCGCCCCGACCAAGGACGCCTGGAAGCAATACGGCGAGAACGTCGACGGCCTCGTGTCCACGAAGACGTCGACCGACGTGTGCAAGCGCGTCGCGGGCGCCGACTCCGCGAAGCAGGAGGACGGGCTCAACGGCATCGACAACGCGTTCGGGCGAACCGTCCTCGGCTTCCTTCTCGGCCTCGTCCCCACGCCTTCGAAGTCCGCGAACGAGGCGATCGCGGCCGGCAATCGCACGATGATGTTCAATCTCCTCACGAGCCCGCCGCGCTTCGGCATGCTCGGCGCAGAGGCCCTCGGGAAT
>JAYTBL010000103.1:0-12607 GCA_043736975.1 Polyangiaceae bacterium | reverse complement strand
ACATCGTCAAGAACGAGGTCCAGCGCGCGATCAGCGCTGACGAAGACGCGATCCAGAAGCTCGCGGCCAACTACATCGACTCGATCAAGTCCTACGTGTTGAAGGAGAAGGTGAAGGACCGCTTCACCCGCGAGGACGTGGAGCCGGACGAGCGGCTCATGCGCTCGATCGAGGAGAAGATCGAGATCGCGGAGAACCGGAAGGACGACTTCCGGCGCGAGATCATGAACTTCATCGGAGCGCTCGCGGTCGAGGGCAAGAAGTTCGCGTGGAACACCAACGATCGCCTCCGCCGGGCCCTCGAGCTGAAGCTCTTCGAGGATCAGAAGGACTCGATCAAGCTGAAGACGCTGGTGTCCGCCGTCGTCGACAAGGACACGCAAGAGAAGATCGACATCATCAAGTCGAGACTCATCAAGAACTTCGGCTACAACGAGGTCAGCGCGACGGACGTGCTGAACTACGTGGCGTCGATCTTCGCGCGCGGCGACACGAAGGAGTGAGAGAGAGGCCTCGGGCCTGAGCGAGACGAGACGGCCTCCGGTGCTCCGGCGGCCGTTTTGCTTTTGTGCTCAGCCGGCTCAGCGGGCGGCGAAGAAATCCCAGATCGCTTGCTTGGTGAAGGCCGGGAGCGGGAAGTGGCCGCCGGAGAAGGAGCACCATGTCACCGGATGGCCCGCGGTGCAGCCGTCGTAGCCGACGCATGGGGAGGGGCTGATGGCCTTCGTGGTCGACGCGCAGCCGTTCGCCGTCACCCATTGGTCGCGCGCGGTGATGCCCTCGCTCTGGGGGACGGTGGCGTCGCGATCGCCGTGCGCGACCCACGCGGCGACCGCTCCCTTGCACGCGCCCGCCGCGACCAGGCCGCCGGAGACCGGCGCGATCCCGCTGACCACATCGGCCCGCTCGCACCCGACGAGGTTCGACATGTACGCGCCGAAGCTGTGACCCGCCGCGAACACGCGCTTCTTGTCCACGCAGTGGGAGGACGAGATCTCCGCGAGGAGCGCGTCGAAGAACGACAGATCGCTCTGCGCCCATCCCGTCCTTCCGCCCTGGGCTGCCTGCGCCAGGCCATCGGGGTAGACGAACAATGCCTGGCCCTTCGCCTCGGCCTCGAAGCCGAAGTACGCGCGGATCTGATCGCCGTCACCGCCGAGCCCGTGGAAGACGAACACCAGACGCGTCGGCTTCGCCGCATCGTAGGCGGGTGGCACGAACAGCTGGTACTGGCGGGCGGCACCGAGGACGGTGATCTTCTTCTGCTGCAGGCCCGTCGCGCCGCCAGGCTTGCCGCAGCCCGGCGAAGCGGTCGGAGGAGGAGGGGCCGACCCGTCGGTGACCGGCGCGCCGCCGTCCGCGCCCGCGAGGGGATCGGTGGGCTCTGCGCCGGTCGCCGCATCGGCTCCGGACGACGCGACGACAGCACCGCTGCTGCCGCTGCACGCCGCCGTCACGACCAGCGCCAGCACGCCCGAGACCGCGAGGAGCGACGACTTCATGGCCAATCTCTACGATAGGCAGAGTAATATGCAAGCACCTTTCGTTACTGGCCCGCCCAGCGCCGCGGGCGGCGCCCTTGACAGCGTGGCGCGCCGCTGTGAACGTCGGCCCGTCTTGAAGCGCGCGGCGCCGAAGAAGAGCGAGAGGCAGCGGGGATCGACCCGCCCTGACCCTGCGCTCGCGCCCGCGGCGGCGCGGATCCTGGACGCCTTCTCCACGCGCGCCAAGCGCGGTGGCCTGCGCTCGGTCGTGATGGGCGAGCTCGCCACGGCGCTCGGCATGAGCGCCTCCACGCTCTACGGGTACTTTGCGTCCAAGGAGCAGCTCGTCGCCGCGATGGTGGACGTCTGGTGCGCGGAGCTCGCCGCGCACGATGTGCTGGTGGAGGGCGAGCGGTCGCCCATCGGCGAGCGCTTCAAGGCCTGGGGAGACGCCTGGTCGGTGCGCATCGTCGAGTACTCACCGGCGTTCTTCGCGGACCTCGCGCGCGACTACCCCGAGCAGTCCGCGAGGCTCCAGCGCGATCTCGCGCAGCGCAAGGCGAAGGGCGCCGCGCTGCTGCGCCCGCACCTGAAGGCAGGCCTGATCCCCGAGGCGGCCTTCGCGCTCCTCGACCTGATCTACACGCACGCGCACGATCCGCGCGTGGGCGACGAGGCGGGTGTGGAGCGCCGCGACGTCGTGCGCACGGCCCTGGCCATCTGGGGCGAAGGCGCGCTGAAGAAGTCGTAGCCGGCGGCGAGCTCAGGGTTTCCGGTCGCCCACGATGCGGATCGGGCTGAACGGAAAGACACGGCGGCGCTTCGGTTCGTCGAAGCGCACCATGACGACGCTGTTCGGTACGAGCTTCGCAGCCGACTCCGGCTTCAGCATGAGGATCTCCTCGTCGAAGAAGCGCGGCGCACCGCTCGCCGGCGCGACGTCGAACGCGACCTGCGTGAGCGCGCAGTCGGGGAAGGTCCTCAGCACCGCCGCCTTGATCACGCGTGCGTGACCTTCCGCGCCATACGCGTTCACCCACGTCGAGGCGACATGCGGGACCAAACAAACGAGCTGCCAGAGGGCAAATGCTCCGCCGAGCGGCACGAGCGCAACGAACGCCATGGTCTCGCGGGCGAGCAGCGCGCCGGTGACCGCCAGCCCGACCCCGAGGCCGGTCACGACGAGGTAGAGGAGGAAGCCGAAGGCGTTGATCGGCAGCGACCGCGTCAGCCGCGAGTACTCGGAGAGCAGAAGGTCGTTCACGACGACCACCGCCTCCGGCCGCGCGACGCCCGCCGTCCGCGCGTAGAGATCGATCGCCTCGTCGCGCTTGCCATCGAGCACGAGCTGCTTCACCCGTTCGACGTCCTCCTTGGAGACGTTCTGAGGCGTGAGCCGAGGTGGCGACGCCCCCTGCGCGTCGTGGATCAACGAGCTGGTGTTGCAGAACACGCAGATGACGTGGCGCTGCGACGGCTTGAGCGGAAGCGGCGCTCCGCACGATGGACACGCCACCTGACTCGCGACCTGCATCGAGCCTGGAGCGGATACCGGCACGGGCGAGCCCCCGAGGGAGATCGAGCTGTTGCGGACGCTGTGCCCGCGACTGAGCCGGTCGCGGCACCGAAGTCATAGCGCGCGCACCGCTGCTCATGAAATGAGGCAGAAACAGGCGCTTCGTGATCGGGCACGGCCGTTGCGAGGGCCTGTGCATGAAGCGCTTGCTCGGTCTGCTCGCCCTCGTGATCCTCCTCGCGTCGCGGACCGCCTCCGCCCACGAGAACGAGAACGAGAACGAGGCCGACGAGCCGAAGGGGCCAGCGCCGAAGCGCGAATGGTACGGCTGGCAGACGCTCGCCACCGACGGCGTGTCGTTCACGATGATGGGCCTCGGCCTGGGCTCGGCCATCCACGAGGGCTCCTCGAGCCGCACCGGCGACAATCATGCGACGTCCGCGCTGCTCCTCGGGACCGGATTCGCGGGCTACCTGTTCGCCGCGCCGACGGTGCACGCGGCGCACGGACACTGGGGCAAGGCGGCGGGGAGCTTCGGGATGCGGAGCGGCCCGCTCGCTGTATGCGCGGCGCTCGCCGTGGCCGGTAGCAACGGCGATTCGGCGGGCGCGGCCTGCGGGATCATCGTGTTCTTCGGGGTCATCGCCGCGGTGGCGGTCGACAGCGCGGTGCTGGCGCGCGAGGACGTCGTCCCTCCCCCGCCCGCGCCCCAGGTCTCGCTGGCCCCCTCGTACGATCCGAAGAGCCAGACCGGCAGCGTGAGCTTCGCCGCGACGTTCTAGGCCGCGCGGCGTCGGGTCGTCAGCGGCGGCGAACCCCGCTAAGGTGCTGCCGTGCAGCACCAGAGGCCGAACCGACCGCCGCTCCGCATCCAGCCGACCACGCTCTGGGAGTACCCCTCGCAGCAGTACGGCGGCGGCGCGCAGGGCGACCAGCGCTACGTCGGCGCGACGCCCTCGTACATCATCTGGAACCTGATCGAGCGCTACACCAAGAAGGGCGACCTGGTCGTCGATCCCTTCTGCGGCTCGGGGACCACGCTCGACGTCGCGAAGGAGACGGGGCGTAGCGCGCGCGGGTTCGATCTCTCGCCGTTCCGGCCCGACATCGAGAAGGCGGACGCCCGGAAGCTGCCGCTCGAGCCAGCGTCGGTGAACCTCGTCTTCATGGATCCGCCGTACGGCGATCACATCGACTACTCGGACGACCCGAGCTGCATCGGCAAGCTCTCCGCCTTCGACCCGAAGTACTACCAGGCGATGCATCGCGCCATCCGCGAGGCGGCGCGCGTGCTCGTGCCCGGGGGCTACCTCGGGCTCTACGTATGCGACTACTACGAGAAGAAGACGGGTTTCGCGCCGGTGGGCTTCCAGCTCTTCGTGAGCATCGCGGAGGCGCTCGCCATCGTCGACATCGTGACCGTGGTGCGGCACAACAAGTCGCTCGAGATGGGGAACTACCGGAAGGCCGCGGAGGACGGGAACTTCTTCCTGCGCGGCTTCAACTACCTCTTCATCGCGCAGAAGCCCGAGCGCCGAAACGAAGGGCGCCCATCGAAAAAAGGCGGACGATGAGCGCCCGCGCCGCGGCCGTCTTCACGTGGGCCGCGAGCGCTGCGCCGTCGAAGCGACGGGCATCGCAGAGCGTGCGCGCGAGCTCGGCCTGGGGCGCGGCCACTGCGAGCTCCTGCCCGCCCACGTAGAGGAGGAGCGCGCCGCGCGGGCGCGGGAGGTACGCATAGCGGCCCTCCTCGCTGCGCGTCACGCGATCCCCGCGCGCGAGTCGCGTCAGCACCGAAGCCTCCGCGGGACGGCGGACGGGCGGCGTGAGCTCGTGGCCCGGTGCGAGCTGCGTCGCGAACGAGGCGAACCAGCGATCGATCGCGTCGTCGGTCGTGTCCATGCCGCGGATCGCACCGCGTACGCGCGCGAGCAGCCCCGGCGGGATGGCGCCAGGGCTCGTGGCGGGGGCGAGCGGCGGATCGACGAGCAGCGCCGCGGCGCCAGCAGCGTGCGTCGCCAGGTGAGCGCCGAAGGCCTTCCACATCTCGCCGTGACCGGGGGAGCGAAAGCCGATCGAGTACGTCAGGCACGGCGACTCCGCGATGCCGTGGTGCGCGAAGCCGGGCGGAAGGTACAGCATGTCGCCCGGGTGCAGGACCTCGTCGACGTCGGGGCGGAAGCGCTCGAGGATCCGGAGGTCGAGGCCCTCGACGAAGCGAACGTCACCCGGGCGCGCGGCCCGCTTCGTGGAATAGCGCCAGCGGCGCTCGCCCATCCCCTGCACCAGGAACACGTCGTAGCTGTCGAGGTGCGCGCCGACGCTCCCGCCGGGCGCGGCGAAGCTCACCATCACGTCGTCGACGCGCACGTTGGGCACGAACGCGAAGCGCTCGAGGAGCAGCGCCGCCTCGGGCACGTGGCGATTCAGCTCCTGGACGAGGAGCGTCCAGCCCTCCTCGGGCAGCGAGGAGAAGAAGCTCTCTCGATGCGGACCCCAGCTCACCTCCCAGGGGCGCGCGCCGCCGCGCTCGCGGACGATGCGCGACTCGACGCCGTCCTCGCAGGCGAGCCCCGCGAGCTCCTCGGGGGTGAGCGGATCGCGCAGATCCGGGAGCGCGCCGCGCACCAGCAGCGGCTTCTTCTGCCAGTGCTCGCGCATGAAGCGCGCGACGGGCATCCCGAGCAGCGACGAATCTCGGGGACCGGTCGTTCGCTTCGCCATCGCGTCGAACGTGTCCTAGCACGCCTGCGCGGGCTGCAATCGGACGGGAGGCGAGAAACCACTCGGCCTACGCCGCTCGCCCACGCACCGCTGATACGCTCGCGGCCCGTGCCCCGCGAAGCCATCTTCCTGCTGTTCGCGCTCCTCGGGTGCTCCCCGGCGACGCCGGAGGCGCGCAGCCTCGGCGCGGCGGATTCCTCGCTCGAGGGCGGCGCCCCGTCGCTCCCCGACGCGGGGAGCGGGCCCCGGATCTGCGTGCATGATGCAAAGGATCTCGCGCCCTGCAGCGAGGACTGCGACCGCGGGATCGTGTCCGGGTGTGCGGTGGTCGCAGGCCGCGCCGAGAAGGAGCGCAATTTCCCGCTCGCCGTCCGCCAGTACGAGCGCGCGTGCGAGCTGCGCGACGCGGCCTCGTGCGTGAGCGCCGCCCGCATGGTCGGGTCGGGCGCCGGCGTTCCGCCGAGCCGCGCGCGGCAGCTCGAGCTCCTCGCCGCGGCGTGCCTCCACGGTGATGCGCTCGCGTGCAACGTGCCAGCAAAGGCCTACGCCAGCGGCAACGGCGTCGCGCGCGACGAGCGCCGCGCCACCGAGCTGTGGGGCCGCGCGTGCACGTCCGGCGTGCCTTCCGCCTGCGACGCCATCGACGCCGGCGAGTGAGCCAGGTCCCTGCTATGCTCGCGCGCCCATGAGCTCGTTCAAGAAGACCCTGATGAAGCAGGGAATGAAGCTGATCTCGGACCCGCGGGTCATGAAGTTGATGCAGGACGAGCGCGTGATGAAGGCCGTGATGCAGATGATGAACGTGCCTGGCAAGGTCACGTCGTTCACGAACGAGCAGATCGAGAAGCTCGCCAAGGCCATGAGCCTCGCCACCGAGGACGAGGTCAAGGACCTGAAGCGTCAGATCCGACGCCTCGAAGAGGAAGTGTCGCGCCTCGAGAAGAAGTAGGCGCGCTACTTCGCGCTGGGCAGCGACCTCTCGAGCGGCTTCTTGTCGTCGCTTGCCTGCTTCCTCGTCCACTCGATGACGGGCGTCTGCCAGACGCGGCCGGTCTCGCCGGGCTCCTTGTCGGCCTTCTCGAGCTCGAGCCCGTCGCCGCCGAAGTAGAGGTAGTCGAGCGTCGCGACCTCGTAGACCTTCGCGGGATCGATCTTGCCCTTGGGGCCGTCGGACAGGATGTTCTGATTCGCCAGCGCTGCCTGGAGATCCGAGCCCTTCAGCTTGACGGTGACGACCGCATTCTCGAACGGAAGGACGGCGTAGACCGAGCCTTCGTGATCTTGCCGGCTGGCAAATCCTGGCGGATGCCCCTCTTGTTGACGATCGCCACGTCGACCTTGAGGCTCTCCCGGATGCTGCCCGCGATCCAGCGGGACATCTCAGGCGAGCCGGCCTTGATGCCGGCGGCGGTGGTGCCGATCTGCTCGCCGAGCGTCGCCTCGTTCTTCTTCTTCAGCGCTTCGAGGCTCCTGGCGAGGTCGGCGTCGGGCGCGACGGCGCTCGCCGAGACATCGACGATCTGGCCCGTCGCCGAGGTGACCTTCTGCTTCGCGGGCTTCGTGCCGTCGAACGCGAGCTTCACGCGCGCGAAGCCCTGGAGGTGCTTCGCCGGCGAGAGCAGGAGCACCTTGCCCGCCTTCGCGTCGACGGGGGCGGGGCAGTGACCGCCGACCACCGCGGTGAGGTTCCAGTCCGCGTGCTTCTCGACGATCGGCGCGAGCACGGTCGGGCACTCGTCGGCGAGCACGATGACCGCGTCGGCCTCCTTCGCCCAGACCGCCGGGACCACGGTGGCGAGCGAGTCCTCGTACGCCGCGACCTTGAGGCCCTCGAAGCGGCCGGCCATCGCGGTCGTCGGGCTGTCGATGGCGGTGAGCGCGATCACGCCGACCTTCAAGCCGTTGCGCTCGAACACGTGGAAGGGCTCGAGCTTGAGCGCCTTGGCCGCGTCGTCCGTCGCGCCGACGTTGGAGGCGATGGTAAGGAAGCCCCCCTTGTCCTGGTTCTTCTTGAACTGGTCGCGACCGAAATCAAGCTCGTGGTTGCCGAGGCCAGAGGCGGCATAGCCCATCGACGCCATGGCCTCGGCCATCGGCTCACCGCTGTAGAACGCGGAGATCGAGGAGCCCGCCCAGTGGTCGCCGGTGGACAGCGCGAGCGCCGGCCCGGTGGCGCTGGTGGCGTGATGGTCCTCGGTCTTCCACACGCCGAGGATCTGCGCGGCGCCCCCCTTCTTCGCGGGGTCCTGCGGGTCGGCGGTCGCCGGCTGCGCGCTCACGCTCACGGCGGGCGCCGCGTCGGCGGTGGCCGGGGTGTTCTTGTCACAGGCCGCGAGGACGAGCGCGAGGACAGGCGCGAGGACAGGCGCGAGGCGGCGGCCCAGGGGGAGGTTCGGCGGTTCACCCCGCCGGCCTATCACGCGGCGCGCTTGTCGAGCCAGGCCGCGATCATCGGCCAAGTGGACAGCGGCGCGTCGCGTCCCACCAGTAGATCGATGTGACCGAGCGGCGCAGTTCGGTAGGTCTTGTCCTTCGATCGGCTGCGCTCGTACGCGGGCCGCACGCTCGCGGGCGGCGCGAGGTCGTCGTTGGCGCCCGACACGATGAGGAGCGGCAAGTTCATCGCCTCGAACTTCTCGACGTAGTCGCGCGACTCGCCGCCGAAGCGCTTCTCCGTCGCCCACTGGAACATGTTGCGAAGCTCGGCGATTCCCGCGCGATCGAAGGCGAGGCGGAGGTGCTGCTCGAGCACGTGCGGCTCGAGCGCGCCCGCATGCCAACCGCGCAGCGGCAGCGGATAGAACGGGCTATCGGCGAGGCGCCGGATGGTGCGCATGAACGCGCCCACCGGATAGAGCGGCACCGGCATGCCGAGGTGCGGGATGCCCGCGCGCCGGAAGCCCTCGAAGGCGAGCGCGATGGCCTGCAGCGAGAGCGAGCCGCGCGTGAAGTGATACGGGCTGCCGATCGAGACGACGCCGCCCAGCGCGCCCTCGAGCTGCGGGGCTGCGGCGTAGCTGACGAGGCCGCCGAGCGAGTGACCCACGAGGAACACCGGGCGCTGGCCGGAGTGAAGGCGCACCTCCTCGACCGCGGTCGGGAGGTCCTCGAAGATGTAGTCGTCGATGTGGCGCACCGCGCGCGCCCCGAAGTGGCGCGAGCGTCCGTGCCCGCGGAGATCGAGGTTGAAGACGTCGAAGCCCTGCGCCGCGAGATGGTTCGAGAGGCTGCGCGCGGGGAGGTGCCAGGCGTAGCGGTTCTGTCCGAAACCATGCACCAGCAAGACCGGCGCCCGCGTCCCACCCTCGTGATCGGCGAGGCGCTTGCGCACCATCGCCAGAGGAACCTGGCCTCCCGTGACCACGAGCTCCTTGACGAAGGTCGCTCGGTCGCGGCGGTCGATGGTCTGCTCGAGGGTACGGCCGTAGAGGATCAAGAGGGGGGCGGCGGGGGGAGTTTCATACCTTGCCCGACCGCTCAGTGTAGCATCGTTCGCCGCACCCGATGAAAACCCTGCTCCTCATCACGGCCCTGGCGGCTGCGTCGGTGACGATGGCACCGGTCGCGCTTGCGCAAGGCACCGCCAAGCCCGGCCCCAAGCCCGACGCGAAGAAGGCTGCCGAGGCCAAGGCCGCCGAGGCGAAGGCCGCCGAGGACGCGAAGGCCGCCGAGGACGCGAAGAAGGCGGACGAGCAGCGCGCCGCGGACGAGAAGAAGGCCGCCGAGGCGAAGCCGCCCGCGACCGTCGAGCCGCCGCACGACGAGTGGAACAACGCCGACGTCGAGGAGATCCCGACCAAGACCTACCTCTTCATTGGCGCGCAGTACCGCGGGAACGTCATCCCGCAGTTCATGCTGAACCTCTTCATCGACAAGGGCGCGACGGTCTACTCGAACACTGTCGGCATCACGCTCGACAAGCGCAAAGACGGCTTCTCGATCATCCCCGCGCTCAGCTTCACCGAGTACGGCACCGGCGACATCCTGTTCAAGGACAAGGACGGCAAGGACATCCCGGGCAACTACACGTTCGTCAACAGCAGCATGAAGGCCCTCTACGCGACGGTCGACCTGCTTTGGTCGACGAAGATCGCGAAGAACTTCGACTTCGAATACGGCTTCGGCGTCGGCCTGGGCGTGGTGTTCGGAGGTCTCGTGAACAACTGGGTGACTCCGCAGGCCAACGGCCCCCTCGACGGTCGGTTCGGCAAGTGCCTGACGGAGGGCCCGCCTGGCTGCAACAAGACCGACCACCAGAACTCCAAGGACGCGAAGGTCGGCGACTACACGGAGAAGAGCTGGTTCGACGGCGGCTCGAAGCCGGTACTCTTCCCTTACATCTCGATCCCGCAGGTCGGCCTGCGCTTCAAGCCGATCAAGCAGTTCGAGGCGCGCCTCGGCCTCGGCTTCTCGCTGACCGGCTTCTGGTTCGGCCTGGGCGGCGCCTACGGCCTCGAGCAGAAGCCCAAGCCGTAGGCTTCTTCCCCTGGCACACCGTGGCACGCTAGCATCACGGAGTGGGGCGGCACACGTCGACTCACCCGGAAAGATGAGCACTCAGCCCGCGTTGCCCACGTTCGCCATGCCCGCCCGCTACGAGGCGCTGGCACGCCTCGGCAAGGGCGGCGGTGGCGAGGTCTGGGCGGTCCGCGACCGCGTGACGGGCGCCGAGCTCGCGCTCAAGGTCCTCGCCGAGGATGCGGGAGAGGCCGAGGTGATGGCGCTCGTCCGCGAGGCGGTGACGCTGAGCGGCCTCGAGGGCCTCGGCGTCCCGCGCGTCGTCGCGTTCGGGCGGCTGCCCAAGAGCCCGCGCCGCTACCTCGTGCGCGAGCTCGTCGACGGGCGCAGCCTCGAGGAGGTCATGGAAAGCGGAGAGGGCGAGTGGCTCAGGCCGCTTGCCCGGGCCGCCGATCAGCTCACCGTGCTCCATCGCGCCGGCCTCTTCCACGGCGACATCAAGCCTGCAAACGTGATCGTCGGGGCAGACGGCATGGGCACGCTCGTCGACCTCGGCCTCGCGACCCCGTGGCGCGAGGGGGGCGCGCGCGCGAAGGGCCTCACGCCGAAGTACGCCGCCCCCGAGCTGCTGCTCGGCGACCCCCTCACGGTGCGCGGCGAGGTCTACGCGCTCGGGGCGACGCTCGCCGACGCCGTCACCGCCCGCGGCGACGAGCTCGACGCCGGACCGCGCGCGGCGCTCTCCAGGATCGCGGCGCGCGCCACCGAGGAGGATCCGCAGGCGCGCTACCCCAGCATCGACGAGCTCGCGAGCGCGCTCAAGACCGCGGCGCGCCTCGAGACCCGCACCTTCGACGAGGCCGCGGCCTGGCCGGTCCTCGGCGTCGACGAGATCGCGCAGAGCCTCGCGTCGCAGGTCGCGCGGCTCGGCCCGGGCGCGGTGCTGGCGGTCGTCGGGCCGCGGCGCAGCGGCCGCACCACGCTCGTGCGTCGTCTCTCGTGGTCGCTGGGCGTCAGCGGCGAGCCCGTCGCGAACGTCGAGCCATCGCGCAGCAACGGGCCGAGCATCACGCTGCTTTCCTCGGGGGACGTGGTGCAGCTCGAGCTCGACGTGTGGGGCGGCGCGGCCGCGCCCCGGAGCGGCCTCGTGGTCGTGGTCGACGACCTCATCACCTTCGACGACGACGCGCGCGCCACGCTCGCGCGCGCCGTCCGGAACGGGGCGCGCATCGTCGCCGTGGGCGACCGCGCGCTGGTGGGCACGCTCGCCGCGGACGCCACGGAGGCGCACGTCTTCCAGGTCCCACCGCTCGACGCGACCTGCGCCTCCGAGCTCGTCAAGCGCGCCATCCCTTCACTGCCGCAGCGCCTCGAGCAGCATCTGCTGGCCCGCGTCGAGCGGCGGCCCGGTCCGCTGCGCTCGTTCGTGAAGCGCCTCGGCGGCCGCGCCATCACGTCGATCGAGGAGATCGACGAGGTCCTCGATGCATCGTCGGGGCGGAGCACGCCGCCCCCCTCGCCCCCCCCGCGCTCGCGGACCGAGCTGAGCGCCGAGCTGGGACGCGCGCTCGACACCGGGCGCTTCGACAGCGCCGCCGAGGCGCTCTGCGCGCTCGGTGAGCCCGAGGACGACCTCGAGTCGGTCGCGTTTTCCATCGCGAACGCACGCATCCTCCTCGCCCGCGGCGACGGTGCCGGCGCCGGGAACGCGCTCGACGTGACCGAGGCCGCGGCCCGCAAGACCAAGACCCACCTCCGCACGTGGCTCACGATGCGCGCGCGGACGTACGTGCGGGCCGGCGACTTCACGCAGGCATCGAGGCTCGCCGAGGAGGCCGGCGCCCCCACCAAGGGCGGCCGCGATGCGATCTCCGCCGATGCGCTCGCGGTGGGCGGCGTTGCGCTCGCCTACCTCGGCGAGGAGAAGAAGGCGCGCGCGGCGCTCGAGGAGGCGGTGAGCGTCGCCCAGCGCGTGCATGATGCACGTATCGAGGCGGTAGCGCTGGGGTCGCTCGCGATCATGCACCAGCGCGGCGGCCGCGCCCACGAGGCGCGCAGCGCCTACGAGTCCGCGCTCATCGCCGCCGAGAAGGCCCGCGACGCGTGGACCATCGCCACCACGCGCCTCAACCTCGCCGGCCTCGCCAAGGCGGACGGCGACCTGGCGCAGTCCCTCGTGCACCTCGAGGCCGCCCTCGACATGGGCCGGCGCGCGGGCGGCCTGATGGCGGTGCAGCAAGCGCTGTTCAACCTCGCGAACCTCGATCTCTATCTCGGCCGCTACGCGCGCGCAGAAGCCTCGATCGAGCGCCTCGCCGAGCAGCGCGCAGAGCTGTCGCCCAACGCGCGAGCCCAGCTGCTGGGGCTCCAGGGCGAGCTCGCCACGCGCATGGGCGACATCGAGCGCGGCGCGCGCCTCTACGAG
>JAYTBL010000102.1:0-2113 GCA_043736975.1 Polyangiaceae bacterium | reverse complement strand
CGACGCGAGCGAGGCCGGCGGCCAAGGCTACTGCGCGAGCCTCGATCCGCAGCCGCAGTTCTGTGCGGATTTCGACACCGCGAGCCGCGTCACCAGCGGCTTCACCAACACCGGCGGCTCGCCTGACCCGTTCGTCACCGGCGAGAGCACGCTCGCGTTCGACGCCGTGAACTTTCGGTCCGCGCCGCGCGCCGCGGCGATGGGGGTGGCGCAGCTCCTGGCGCCGAGCACGGCTTCGGTCGCGCTCGTCAAGCGGTTCAACGGGCCGCCTACGCTGCTCGTCTACGACTTCGACCTGCGGATCGACACCGAGGACTTCCGCGAGGCTGGCCAGGTCGTGATGCTGCTCAGCGTCACGTTTCCGGAGGGTCAGATCGCCGTCGGGCGCGGGAAGCGCGGCCTCTCGCTCGCGGCGTTCGACGGCGCGGCGCAGACCGAGGAGGTCTCGACCGAGCTCCTCCCCGTCGGCGCCTGGCGCCGCGTCTCGCTGCTGCTGACGCGCTCCGAGATCACGCTCCATGTGGCAGGCGTCCTCGCGGCGACGCTCGCGCGGCCCGCGGCGCTCGGCGGCAAGGGCCTTACCTACGCGGGCCTCGGCATCGTCGGCGCGGCGGGCAACATGGGGCCATTCCGCGCGACGTTCGACAACGTCTCCTTCACCAGCAACGCCGCGCTCTCCGACTAGACGCGCTCCGAGCTCGCCCGCGAGCCGGCGATCAGGGCGTGCACGTGTACGGCGAGTCGAGCCGCAGACACGCCTTCGAGGTGCCGAACTTGTCGCAGACGTAGCCGCCCGGGCAGTCGGACTGGAAGGCGCAGCGATGCGTGCAGATGAGCGGGTTGTCAGCGCTCGACATGCAGGTGTAACCCTCGCAGATCGAGCCCGCCGTGCCGTCGTTCGTGCCACCGACACCGGCGTTGCAGCACGCGCCGATCTCCTTCGGGCCGCGCGTGAACGCCGACGGATCGAGGCAGGTGAAGCCTGCGGGCGGCTTGCACAGGCCCGCGCCCGGGCCAGGGACCGCGGGCGCGCACGTGAACGTGAGGTCGGGGCGCGTGCAGAACAGCGGGTCGTAGCACTCGTCGAGGCACATCTTTTGGCCCGAGCCCGACCCGGTCGGGTCGACGCAGTGGCGGTAGCGGCACTGCGTGTCGGCGGTGCAGCAGTAGCCGCTGGGAAGCGAGCCGTGGGGACCAGGGCCGCTGCGCGCCGAGCCCTCGACGGGCGCGTCGGGCGGCGCGGCGCCGTCGTTCTGCGCCGGGCTCGCCGCGGTGCCGTCGGCCGCCGCGTCGGCACCAGGATCGTCGGGGCTCGCGGGCTTGAGATCGCCGCACGCGCTCGCGCCCGCGGCCGCGGCAACGACGATGAGCGCAACGAGGGCGATCGGCCTACGCATCGATCAGTTGCAGGTGTACGGGCGGTTCGCCGGCACGCACGTGTTGAAAGGGCTGCAAACGGTCGGGGTCGGGCAGTCCTTCGTGCTCTCGCACCCGTGGCTGCACACGAAGGGGTTGTCCATGCCGTTCTCGCCGATCGAGACGCAGCGGTTGCCCTCGCACTCGTCGCCCGCGTTGCCATCCCCGGTCGCGGCGCAGCAATCGCCGACCTGGCGGGTACCGCGGATGAACATCGCCTGCGGCACGCACGCCTGGCCCGGGGCAATCGGCTGGCACATGCCTTCCTCGAACTTCGCGCCGTCGCACTTGAACTCTCCCTCGCGCCCGCGGCGCTCGCACTTCGACTGCGAGTAGCAGGTGTCGAGGCACATCTTGCCCGCGCCAACGGCGACGCAGTGCCGGTCGCGGCACTCCGCGTCCTGCGTGCAGCAGTAGCCGGAGGGGAGGGCGCCGTGTGCGCCAGGGCCGGCGCTCGGGGCGAGCGGGCTGCTGCCGCCCTCGACGTTGCCGCCACCGTCGTCGCTGCCGCCGCCGCCCGCGGGCGCGGCGCTCTTCAGGCCGTCGCACGCTGCCGCGAGCGCGAGAAGAGGGAGAAGAGGGAGAAGACCGGCGAGGAGAGGGAAGGAGAGCGCGCGCGTCACGAGGAAGCTCTTAGCACCCTCCGTCGTACGGTCACGCGCGGCGCTTCCTTCCTCTCATTTCATTTCGCGGCCCG
>JAYTBL010000101.1:0-2114 GCA_043736975.1 Polyangiaceae bacterium | reverse complement strand
CGTACTCGCAGCGTGCGCTACGTGAGGCGGAGAGCAAGAACGAGACCGCTCGGCGCTGACCGACTCGTTGTGCGTACAGCCCGCGCGCCGCCGATCTCCTCGCCGTTTGTCGGCGGTTTCCGCACGTCGAGCGAACGAATCGTTCGCGAACGGCCCGTTCGCGCGCCCGGAACGGTCCGCTCCTCGCCCGATCAACGACTACGCCGAGGGCATGCCGTGTGGGCTTGCGCGCCGCGCGCGAGCAACAGGCCGCGACCGACGCTGCTGCCATGCATGCGCGCTCGCGCGTGGCACCGCACTGGCGGAAAGTTCGGATGCGGCGAGGAGCGGGACAGCGAGGACCGATCCGTTCACGCTCCGGGGTCAGGGCGTGATCTTGATGCTCTCGTCGGCAGACCTCCCGTTGTAGGTCGCCTTGATCGTCACTGTCCCCTCGGTGAGCGTCGTGACGAGGCCGTTCTTGTCGACGGTGGCTTCCGCGGCGTTGCTCGTCGACCACACCGTGCCGGGATCCTTGCTCACGTCGAGCTTCGTGTCGTCCGTGTAGTCGGCGATGACGCGCATCTGCCGCGTGCTGCCCTTCTTCACGAACGTGTCGCTGCCATCGACTTCGATGTCGAGAGAGTCGAGGATCTTGTTCTGCTTGTTGTCGATGACATCTTCGCTCGAGCAGGCGGAGGTGCCCACGGCCGCGCCGACGAGGAGTGCTGAAAAAACGGTAGCGTAGAGCTTCATCTAAAGGGTCCTTTGTAAAGTGGTGGATTAGCTTCCACCGCAGCTGAATTCAGCAATCACCGTGCCCCGACGATCTTGGTTATTTACCCGAGAGGTGGAGTGCGTAAGAAACGACGCTCGCGCCGGCGCCGCCACGGGGTGTGGCGCTCATGCACCCACGTTCGTTGGTTAACTCACGCGGCGCGGTCGCGTGGCGCACGTGCAGGCTTCTCGACGATTGTCGCCAAGGATGTCGCGGGACGTCCGTCTGTCCCAGGTGCCGTACCGTGCTCCCGCTCGCGAACCGCTGCGCTACGTGCGGTATTGCCTGGACGTGCTGACCAGGCCGACGCCGTGCGACGTGCCTTGAGACGCCATGGACGGCACCGAGTGCGAGCGCACCTGCCTGCGCTGCGACACGCAGGTCTACGACCTCAGCGCGATGGATCCGCTCCACGCTGACGATTTCCTGCGCGAGCACATGCCCAAGCCTCCGCGCGTTGAGCTTCGGCGCCGGCCTGACGGACGGCTGCTCGTGCAGGAGTGCGGGCCCGGCTCGCGGCAACGAATCAGGAACGGCATCGGCACCGCGCTGGCGGTGATCGCGGTCGGCGCGGCCCTGCTGGCGATCGCTCGCTAGTCGGTGCCGGAGGTTTCGGAGGCAACGGCAACGGCGACGATCGCCATGCCGAGAACCGAACCGAGCGACCTCGCGCTAGGGTCGGACCGTCGCGTCGATCAGCGCGATCCCGATGGCTCTTCCCTCTGGGATCTGGTCGGTCGCGCGCCGGAGCACCCGCGCCGTGGTGACGCCGGAGCGCACGGCGAGGAGCGTCGCGTCCGCCGCGGCGACCATCTGGCTCACGGTCGGTGAGGCGGAGAGCGCAGCGGCATCGATGATGATGAAGTCGTACGGAAACCGCCGCAGCGAGCCGATCACTTGGTCGAACCAGGTCTTGTCGAACCGCGGCGCGGGCTGCCCGTAGGGCGTCACCATGGCGGCGACGTGGAGGCCGCGCGAGACCTCGGCGATACGGTACGGCGCCATCCACGCGGCGTTCATCGGCCAGAGCGGCGTCGCCTCGGAGATCCCGAAGATCTTGTCGAGCTCGGGATCGAGGATGTTGCCGTCGACGAGCAAGACCTTCGCGCGCTCGGCCAGCGAGAGCGCGAGGTTCAGCGCGCAGATGGTCTTGCCGTCCTTCTTCGCGGCGCTCGACACCGCGAGCACCCGCGGCAGGCGCTTCGCGAGGAGGTTGTCGCGGAGGAGACGAAAGCTCGCCGCGCGCGCCGAGTCAGGCTCCGTGATCAGCACCAGCCGCGGATCCGGGGCGCCCTGGGGCGCGGCCTGCGGAGGTCCCATGAGAGCGTTCTGCGGGGCGCGAAAGCCTGGCCCGGGC
>JAYTBL010000100.1:0-2115 GCA_043736975.1 Polyangiaceae bacterium | reverse complement strand
GGAGCAAGCCGCCCCCGAAGGTGGAAGAGCCCGTCAAGGAAGAGACGCGCCCCCGCTCCACCGGCCCCACGCCCCAGGTCTCGCAGGAGCTCGGCTCGATCGACCAGAAGAAGGTCGAGCAGACGTTCGCGGGCCTCCTCGCCGGGCCGCTCGAGACCTGCCACAAGCAAGGACGCGATCGCGTCGAGTTCCTCACCGGTGACGCCAAGGTCTTCCTGCGCATCGATGGCAACGGGAAGATGAAGTACGGCTTCTTCGAGGAATCGACGCTCGGCGACCGCGACACCGAGAAGTGCATCCTCGGCATCTTCTCCGGCGCGAGCTGGCCGAAGCCCGAGGGCGGCGAGGCCGAGGTGCGGAGCGGGTTCGGCTGGGGGCCGGGCGGGGAGCGCGAGCCCACCGCGTGGCCTTCGGACAAGGTGACCGCGGCCCTGGTCGACGCGAAGGACGTGCGCAAGCAGGTCGAGAAGTGCAGGGCGGGCGTGAAGGCCGACTTCGCGGTGACCGCGTACGTCGAGATGGACGAGCACGGCGGCGAAGCCGAGCCGGAGAAGCCCAAGAGTCCCGCCAAGCCGGCGGCCAAGCCTCCCGCGAAGCCGAAGGGCAAGAAGGGCAACAAGGAGCAGGGCGGGCGCTTCAAGGCGATCGGCGTCTCCTCCAGGAGCAAGGGCGGCGCGGAGAAGATCGACTGCATCGTCGAGGCGCTGAAGCACCTCGAGCTCCCGAGCCCCGGCAGCTACGCCGCGAAGGTCACGTTCTCCCTCTAGGCGAGACAGCGAACACCATGGACATCACGCTCGACGAGACCCAGGCCTTCGTTCAGAAGACCGCGCGCGACTACGCGACGCGCGTGATCATGCCCGAGGCGGCAGCGATCGATCGCGAGGAGCGCTTCCCGCGCGCCATCCTCAAGGGGCTCGCCGAGCTCGGGCTCATGGCGGTAGGCGTGCCCGAGGCGCTGGGCGGCGCGGGCGCCGGAGCCGTGGCCTACGCGCTGGCGATGCAGGAGGTGGCGCGTGCCTGCGCGTCGACCGCCGTCACCATGGCGGTCACGAACATGGTGGGCGAGGTCATCGCCGCCTTCGGGAGTGACGCGCAGCGCCAGGCCTACAACCCGAAGCTCGCGAGCGGCGAGTACGCGGCGGGGTCGTTCGCGCTCTCCGAGCCCGGCGCGGGGAGCGACGCTGGCGCGATGAGCACCACCGCCACGCGCGACGGTGACGCCTGGGTCATCAACGGCCAGAAGCAGTGGATCACGAGCGGCGCGCACGCTGGCGTGATGGTGGTGTGGGCGAGGACCGGCGACCGCGAGGCGCTCCCCGGGACGCGCGGGATCTCGTGCTTCCTGGTGGAGGGCGGCACCAAGGGCCTGATCATCGGCAAGGCCGAGGACAAGCTGGGGATCCGCGGCTCGAACACCGTGAGCCTCACCTTCGACGGCTGCCGCGTCCCCGCGTCCGCGCTGCTCGGCGAGCTCAACAGCGGCTTCCGCATCGCCATGATGGCGCTCGACGGAGGGCGCATCGGCATCTCCTCGCAGGCCATCGGCATCGCGCGCGCGGCGCTGGAAGAAAGCGTGAGGTATGCACGCGATCGTCAGGCGTTCGGCAAGCCGATCTCCGAGTTCCAGGCGACGCAGTGGAAGCTCGCCGACATGCAGACCGAGCTCGACGCCTCGTACCTCCTCACCATGCGCGCGGCGTGGCTCAAGGAGAAGGACCGCCCCTTCTCGCGCGAGGCGTCGATGGCGAAGGTGTTCTCCACCGAGTCGGCGAACCGCATCTGCAACCATGCGGTGCAGATCCACGGCGGTTACGGCTACGTCCGCGAGTTTGCCGCCGAGCGCCACCTGCGCGACGTGCGCGTCACGACCATCTACGAAGGCACGAGCGAGGTCCAGCGCATCGTGATCGCGCGCGCCACCCTCGCCTAGGTGACTGGTCCTTTTCGTACCCGTGCGTAATCGGTCCCCGGCCGCCGGAGCGGCTCCTGGGTCCCGGTCGGGTAACCGCCGAGGGGCGTTCGTCGCAGGACGTCATTCGCGACCCGCGAATCGGAGGCCAGCTGGGCTCCGAGGCGATGGCGGGGTCGAGGCGCCCTCGCCGGTCACTCGGT
>JAYTBL010000099.1:0-2115 GCA_043736975.1 Polyangiaceae bacterium | reverse complement strand
TCGCTGGCGAGGCTGCCCGACGACGGCATGGACGGCGCGCTCGGCAGCCTTGTGAAGAGCGCGCAGGGCGTGACTCAAGGGAGCGGCGTGCCGCTCGCGGTCTCCCAGAGCTCGCGCGTCAGGTCTCGGACGGCTGGTGCGAACCCTATGCCTCTTCCGTTGAAGCAGTCAAAGTCACCCATCGACTACGAAGCCGACCGGTCATCGTCAGGTAGTAGGCGACGCTGGTCGCGCCTGCGCGATGCGCGGATCCTTCGAGGCGAGCGGGCCCGCGGCGTCCACATCCGCGAGTCCGAAATCCGAGCCTGCCTACCCGTGGGCGCATTGGCTCGGGGTTGCTGGCCGGGCGTCGGCGATCTCCTTCCACAGCGCCTGGGTTACGGGCGCGGCGCTGGCGGGTATTCGGCGCTCGTGCACGCGTGTCTCGTGGCGCCGCTCGACCTCAGCTGGCCGCAAATGTAGAAGACCTCGTGTTCGCAACCTCGCGCCTGGATGACGCTCTTCCCGTCGTAGTAGGCAGCGCGCTGCGCCGCTGCTTTCTGCCAAATGGCGAGCCGTCCCGGGTCTGCTGCGATGTCCTTGGGTGGAGCTTCCGGACGGACGGCGAGGTCGACAGCCGCAAGGTCTTTCCGGGCGGTGACGGTGACCCGTTCGTTCGGACAAGTAAAGTCGATGGCGAAACGGTCCCGCGCAATCGTCTCATCGCTCTGGAAGGCAATGAGGACGCCGGCGATCAGCGCCGCGCATCCCACCGCTGCCCCGGTCGCCCCCACAAGCCATCCGGGAACACGAACCATGCCGCGAGCATAGAGCACCGCGCACAGAGCGTCCACGGACCGCCCGGGCGCCACGAGCGGCTCACATCGGGCTGTCGATCACGCGGGCGCATCGTAAGAACAAGCACGATCGAGGGAGGCGGCGATCGAAGCCCGGAGCCCTTGGCGAGCAGTGGGGAAGGAGCGCGTTTACTCGGCGGCGTGGTCGCTTGCCGCTCTGCGAGGACGCGACTCTTCCGGTAGGGCGGCCCACGCGCCGGGCCTCGCGCGGGAGCTTCGGTGCTGCGCCCGTCGCATCGCGAGCACGCGCTCGCGGAGACCGATGGACCGCGGCATCAACGATCTCGTCCGTCGCATCGGCGGCGAGGATCAGCGCCCCGAAGGGGTCGTTCGCCTCGCGACGACCGAGTCGATGTCGATCCTGCTCATGCGCGGGCTCGTTCCCCTCCGCACCGCCCCTCAGATTGGTCGGCGTTCCGCTGGAACTGGAACCCTGTCCGACGATCGTCGTGAAACGCGCGCCGACCGTCGATGACGTCAGGCGCTGTGCCGCCGCGCTCCGCGTCTCGCGCGAGCGCTGGCTCGCGGCGGGCTCACCTACAGGAGTCCCGCCGATCTCGGCGCGCTCGTCGCTGCGCGGTGCGGTTCTCCGCCCGATCCGTTCGCGAACGACGCTACCGTTGACCCATCATTAGGTTGAAATTCGGAGCATGAGCGATTTCGACGGGGGCTTCATTCTCGAGCGGGTCGATGCGGGCATCGCTCCCATCGTCTACGAGGTCACGCGCGCTTATCTTTTGCGGCACGGTGAGCCCGTCGAGGGCCGCGCCGTTGCGTATGCCGTCGAGCGTGGCGCAAAGGCCGCCGCCGTCGAAGTGACCGGCGGACCGAGCGACGGGAAGGGGCGCACGTTCTGGCCCCAGCAACACGTTGCGCTCGCGGGTGAGCTCGCGAAGGCCCTTGGCTGCCGGGCGTGGGCATGGGGAAGAGAGAACCAAGTCGGCTCGGAGTCAGTCACCGGGTTCTCGCCGGAAGGCGCTCAGCTCTTCGACCGGCACCTCGACCTCGACGAGGACGAGAGCGAGGACGACGCCAGCGGGCCCGTCGACACGCTCGCCGCGGAGCTCGGCGGGTGGCCCGCGGCCGAGGGCAGCTCGTGGGTGACGCAGCCGCTCGATGCGCCGCTCCACGCGAGCCTCCTCAGCGACCACGTTGCGGGCTTCGACCTTCCGCCTGCCACGCGCGCCGCAGGCGCGACCACCGTCTCCGTCTTTCTCGCGCAGTGCCTGCTCGTCGACGCGAAGAAGCTCGCGGTCGCGGCGAAGACCGACCTCGGCAC
>JAYTBL010000098.1:0-2117 GCA_043736975.1 Polyangiaceae bacterium | reverse complement strand
ATCGCGCGGACCTGAACGGGGATCTCCTTGTAGAGCTCGATGGCCGCGTTCGAGATGACGGTCCGGTCGCGCTCCTGCACCTTGCAGCGGAAGATGATCTTGCCGTCCGCTTCCTTCCACATCTCGGTCACCAGCGTCTCGCCGGGGAACACGCTGTCGGAGAAGCGGACCTGGATGCTCTTGAAGAAGCGCGGGTCGTTGTTCGCCATCTCCTTGATGACGTGGCGCGCCGCGTACCCGAACGTGCAGAGGCCGTGGAGGATCGGCTTCGTGAAGCCGAACGCCTTGGCGAACGCGGGGTCGACGTGCAGCGGGTTGATGTCGCCCGACAGGCGATAGAGGAGGGCCTGGCCCTCCGAGATCTTCTCGACGACCACCGCGTCCGGCTTGCGATCGGGCGCGACGTTCTTTTCCACCGTGGGGCCGCGCTCGCCGCCCCAGCCGCCCGCGCCGCGCACGAACGTGGTGAGCTCGTTGTAGACCAGCTCGTTGCCGGCTTCGTCGTAGCTGGTGATGGCGGTGACGACGACCGCGCCCTTCCCCTTATCGAAGATGTCCTTCACCTTCGCCTTGTGGGTGAGCTTGGCGTGGGGCGGCAGCGGGCGCTTCAGCTCGGTGTACTGCTCACCGTGCAGGATGCGGTCGAAGCCGTAGTTGAGGCCGGGCGCAGTCTCGCCCTTCTTCGCCATCTCGAAGACCATGCGCAGCGCAGGGACCACGCCGAACGTGGGCAGCGCGCGGAAGTCGTTCGCGTTCTCGTAGACGTACTGGAGGTCCGAGCTCTCCCCGTGCTGGCCGGCGCCGACGCCGAGCGCGTAGAGCGCGAGGTCCTTCTCGTCGTAGGTGGAGGTCTGGGGCGGGAACTCGTACCCGAGCGCGGTATCGACATCGATGAACTCGTTGCCGCCGAGCGCCTTCGTCTGCAGATTACCGAGGATCGGCTGCATCGACGACGTGATGTCGGTGGGGTGGGTCGACTTCGAGAAGTCGGTGATCTGGCCCCACGCCTTCTGCAGCTGCTCGGGCTGCATCGGCTTGCCGAGCTTGAAGATCTTTCCTTCGGTGCGCTCCCAGCGGAGCTTCGCGAACAGGCCGCCGCCCACCTCGAAGAGGCCGCCGTTCTCCTCGCAGCTCTCGTGCGCCAGCCACGCGACGAGGGGCGAGACGTACTCGGGCTTCAGCGCGTCGGTGATGTCCTTGGGGAGGACGGTCTCGGTGAGGCGCGAGCCGGCGATGGGCGCGATGGTGTTGGCGAAGACGTTCTTCTTCTTGCCCTCGAGCGCGAGGGTCTGCGCGAAGCCGTGCAGGCCGAGCTTGGCCATCGCGTAGTTCGCCTGGCCGAAATTGCCGTAGATACCGGCGGCGCTCGCGGTGAAGATGATGCGGCCGAAGCCGGCCTCGCGCATGTGATCCCAGGCGGCCTTCGTGACGCGGAACGCGCCGAGGACGTGCACCCGGTAGATGAGGTCCCAGTCGTCCTGGCTCATCTTCTGGAACGACGTGTCGCGCAGGATTCCCGCGTTGTTGACGATGATGTCGATGCGCTTCCAGGTGTCGAGCGCCTGCTGCACGATCTTCGCGCCGTCCTCGACGGAGTCGTAGTTCGCGACCGCCTCGCCGCCCGCCGCCTTGATCTCCTCGACGACCTTGTCGGCCGCGGCGCTCGACTTGCCGCCGCCGGTCGCGGTGCCGCCGAGATCGTTGACGATCACCCTGGCGCCGCGCGCCGCCAGCAGGAGCGCGTGCGAGCGACCGAGACCGTTGCCCGCGCCGGTGACGATGGCCACGCGGTTGTCGAAGCGGAGGCGGTTCTCGAAGCCAGTATCAGACATGAGGACTCCAGGGGCGGGAGGGCACGAGAAAGGTTAGCGTGCGAACTATCGGTGTTCAAACCGCTCTCGTCAAGGGACCCCGGCCGGCTCCGGCTCAGGCTCCGGCCGCCCTGGGGCTCAGCGCGGGGACGCCGGAGAGGCGTTGAGCTCCGCGAAGTACGCGCGCACCGCCTCGTCCTGATCCGGCATCGCCACGAGCTGCGCCAGGCGCCCGAAGTCGAGGGAGGGGAAGAACGCGCTGCCGGGGCGCGGCGCGTAGCCGGCCGCGGAGAGCTCGAAGACGGA
>JAYTBL010000097.1:0-2126 GCA_043736975.1 Polyangiaceae bacterium | reverse complement strand
GACCTGGAGTGGGGTGCGTACGTGGCGCTCCTCGACCGCATCTCGCACCTGGTGTGCGACGACGTCGGGGCCCTCCGCCGCCTGGGCGGCGAGCTGGTCCGCGCCCCCTCGAACGATTTCCTGCAGCGCATCGCCCGCGGCGTCATCTCGCTCCCGAGCCTCTACGAGGCCGGCGCCCGCTGGGTAGCGCCGTCCAACTTCCCGCTCCTGCCGCTGACGCTGACCTTCCTCGGCGAGCATCGCCTGCGCCTTCGCGGGAGCATTCCTCCGCTGTACGCGCCGTGCACGCCCCTCTTCCATATGTTCGAGGGCTGCCTGATCGAGACCCCCTCGATGCTCGGGCTCCCCGATGCGCGCATCGTGAGGAGCGCGGTCACTCCGCGCTCGATCGATGTGGAGATCGAGCTACCCGTCTCGCGCTCGCTCTTCGGGCGGGTGAAGCGCGTCATCGGTGCCGCGCTGAACGCGCGCGAGCTCCTCGACCGGCTCGAGCAACAGCGGAAGGAGCTGGCCGATGGCCTCGACAGCGTCCGGCAATCGACCGTCGAGGTCCACGCGCTCTTCGACCGCATCCCTGATCTCGTCCTCATCCATCGAGCGGGCACCATTCTGTGGAAGAACCGCGCGGTGGTGAAGGCGCTCGGCTACGAGGAGCACGACGACCTCGTCGGTAAGCAGCTCGTCGACATCGTCGCGCCGGTCTCGCGCGCTCTCGTCCGCGAACGCATGACCGGCAGCATGGACGGCAAGGAGCCCGATCTGATCGAGGCCTGGCTGCTCGCGCGCAGCGGAGCCACGGTCCTGGTGGAGGTCTCACCGTCGCACGTGGTCAGCTTCGAGGGCCAGCCGGCGCGCCTGGTGGTGGGTCGCGACGTCACGGAGCGCGCGCGCCTCCAGCAGCAGCTCCTCACCGCCGATCGCATGGCGTCGATCGGGATGCTCGCAGCGGGCGTGGCGCACGAGGTGAACAACCCGCTCGCCTATGTCCTCAACAACGTCGAGATGGCGATGCGAGCGCTCACCCCGCTCGGCGAGAGCACGCGCGCGAGCCGTGAGGCGCTGAGCGTGGCGCTGGAGGGCGTCGATCACATCCGCATCATCGTCCGCGATCTGCTGGTGCTCTCCCGGGTCGACGACGAGGCGGTGGGCCCAATCGACGTGCAGTCGGTCGTGGAGTCGACGCTCGCGCTGGCCGCCAACAAGATCTCCGAGCGCGCCGAGCTTCGCTGCGAGTACCACCCGGTGCCGCTCGCCCGGGGCACGGCGGCGCGGCTCGGTCAGGTGCTGCTCAACCTCGTGGCCAACGCCATCGAGGCGATGCCCGAGAGCTCGCGCGCGACGAACGAGCTGCGCGTGGTGGTGCAGGAGAGCGCGGGGCGCGCGGTGGTCGAGGTCTCGGACAACGGCGCGGGTATCTTGCCCGAGCACGCGGCGCGCGTGTTCGATCCGTTCTTCACCACCAAGGCGTTCGGCGCAGGCACCGGGCTCGGTCTCTCCATCAGCCAGCGGCTGGTCACCGAGAACGGCGGTGAGCTGACCTTCGAGTCGACCCCGCAACGCGGAACCACCTTCCGCGTCGTCCTGCCGGGCTCGGATTGACCACGCTCCCGCTCTTTTCTGGAACTTCGAGAAATTAAGTCACAAGGCCCGGCGACTGAGTCTTCCCAAGCGAGGAGACGACCATGTTGCTCTCGAACCTGAAGGCTTTTGCGGTCGCGGCAGTGCTCACCACGCTCGCCGTGGGGTGCACCCCCCACGACCCGTCCCCGCAGCCAGGCTCGGAGGCGCGGCGGGATGCCAAATTTCCAGGCGAATCATGGCATGCCGACACGCGTGCCCCCATCCCCTCGGGCGGTCGCCTGGCGTGGATCTCGATCGAGGAGAACGTCCGCCTCGATTCGCGAGGCCGCCTCGTCCACGCCGAGACGCGCTCGCGGGACGACGCGAATTCGCCGGAGGTGAAGGTCACGTTCGACCCTCCCTCCCGGACGGTGGTCGTGGAGCGCGGCGGCCGGCGCGTCGAATGGCGGGTCCCCGGGGACGAGCCGTGGGTGATGGCCCCCGCCAAGGGCCCGGCCGGCGAGGTCGTCCCCACGCCGCTCGTTGCCTGGTCGACGTACCGCGCC
>JAYTBL010000096.1:0-24916 GCA_043736975.1 Polyangiaceae bacterium | reverse complement strand
GGGCGCCCGCGCTCCTCGCTCTTCGTCTCGAAGCTCCGTCGGAGCTCCGGCAGGTTCGCGGAGAGGACGCTGAACTCTCGCTTCGGCAGCGCGAGCACATCCAGCGTGGCGACCTTCCTCCCCCGCGCAGGACGTCCGCGTTGCCGTTGAGGATGATGTACACCCGGTCACCCACGTCGCCCTCGCGAAAGACCTCTTGTCCCGCCTCGAAATGCTCCTCGGTCACACCAACCGAGCTGCCGAGTCGCCGCTGGACGAGCTCCGCGGGGAGGAAGAGGTCGAGCGTCCACGAGGCGGCGATCTTCACGCGCCTACCCCAGCCCGGCACCTTCATGGGGTAGATCGTTCTCCAGAGAAACCACGCCGGAAACCCGGAAATGTTGATCCCGAAGACCTCGGCCACGGCGGACCGATGGCCGAGCGACCCCATCTTGCCGAGTCCCTCGAACGCGAACGTCGTCAGCGCCCGTCCATGCATCCGGGCGACGATGTTGTCGGCGGTCGTGGCCGCCTGACGGGTGGCGTGCGGCGCGGTCGGCGGCGCGAATCCGCCGCCCGGTGCGGGAACCATCGCGAAGTCCCCAACCGCCCAGAGGTGCTCGCTCCCCTTCACCGCGAGCGTCGCGTCCACCTCGATGCGCCCGTTCTTCGTCCTGGGCAACGCCAGCGCCTCGATGAGCGGATGGGGCGACGACGGCACGGTCGAAACGATGGTCTTGGTCGCGATCACGGTTCCGTTCGCCAGGAGCGCGGCTTCCCCCGTGGCGGCACTGAGGCGGGCGTTGAGCAGGAGCTCGACCCCACGCTCGCCGAGGATCCGCTGGGCGAAGAGGGCGAGCTTCTCGCTCATCTCGGGCAGGATGCGATCCTGCGAATGGACGAGGACGACCCGGATCTCCTTGGGATCGATGCCGCGGTACTGCGCCGCTACGCCACGAACGAAGTCGTTGAGCTCAGCGCACACCTCGACGTCGGAGAACCCCCCGCCCGCGACCACGAACGTGAGCAGGCGCTTGCGCAGGGCGTCGTCCTGCTGCTCGATCGCCGCCTCCTCGAGGGCGCGGATCACGTGGTTCCGGAGGGTCAACGCGTCGCTGAGGGTCTTGAACGGAAACGCGTGCTCGGGGAGCCCGCGGAGCCCGCGAAAGTCGGTGACGTTGCCGAGCGCGAAGACGAGATGATCGTAGTGAATGACGTGGGCGTGCGGGTGAAACCTGGTGCTGGTCGTGATGGTACGGTTCTCGAGGTCGACCGACTCGAGCTCGCGGACGTGAAGCTCCGTCCTCGGCAGAAGGCGCCGGATCGGGCTCACGACGTCATCCGGCGTACGAAAGCCGGAGGCCGCGAGTACGTCCAGTTGCGTCCGCGCGGCGCATAGTACCAGGTCGAGCCATTCGCGTAGAAGAGGTCCACCGAGAACGGCGTGAGCGCCGCAGGCTTCGATGGGCGCAGCTACCCCAGTCCCGCCAACGGCCCGCACGTCGGGGCGTCCCCGAAGCCCGCCGCCTCCTCGCCCATCGCCCGCAGGATCGTGCAGCCCACCCGCTGGAACGATTGCGGCGGCCGGTCGACGAAGCCGGCCGGGCGCAGCGCGCCGCTCGCGCCGCCCAGCATCACCAGCGGGACGTTGCTCAGATCGTGATCGCCGCGCCCGAGCTCGCTCGTCCACACGATGAGGGTGTTGTCGAGGACCGTTCCGTCGCCCTCGGGGATGGCGTCGAGCTTCTGCGCGATCGCCGCGACCTGCGCGGCGTACCAGCCGTGGACGCGCACCAGCAGCCGCGTGACCTCCGGATCGTTGCCCTCGTCCCGGTGATCCTTGTGCGCGAGATCCTGATGCGCGTCGCGATTGACCTGCTGCCAGTCGAACAGCCATTTCGCGCCCGCGTAGCCGAGCTGTAGCGTCGCGACGCGGGTGACGTCGCACGCGAAGGACGCCGCGATCAGGTCGACCATCGTGGCGGCCAGCTCCGGGATGGCCTTCTCGTCGGTCACGAGCGCCTGGGTCTTGTAGTGCCGGGGGGCCTTCGGCTTCGCGGCGCACACCACCGCCTGCCCCGAGGCGAGCTTGCCGAGGCGCCGCTCGAGCTCCAGGACCGCGTTCGCATGCGCGTCGAGCTTCGCGCGCTCGACCGAGCCGAGCCGGCCGCGCATCTCCTCGAGCTCGCGGCGCGGCGTCTCGAGGGCGCTGCCCCGCGCCAGCAAGCGCCGCCGCGCCTTGGCGTCGAGGAGCGAAGGATCGATCCCGAACGACGCCGCGTAGGCATCGAACGGGTCGACGTACGGCATCCGGAGCACCCCGGGCGCGACATACGAGAACGACGCGCGATGGTTGAAGCCGGGCTTCGGAAACGGCTCGATGGACGACGTCAGCACCGCCAGGTTCAGCGGATCGACGTTCCAGCGCTGCCCGAGCACCTGGTCGATCGAGGCTGCGCCGCCCCACGGCGCGCCGCCCACCGCCAGCACCGGCGCGCCGGTGAACATGCGCGCGAAGCCGACGTCGTGCTCGTTGCCCTCGGCGCCGTTCAGATCGCGCGGATAGAAGATCCCGCGAACGACCGTGGCGCGCCGCGCCAGCGCCGGCACGCTCAGGATCGGCGCGAGGATGGGCGACGTGAAGCCGGCGCGCGGCCAGAAATTCGCCTGCTGCGTTCCGTTCGGGCTCATCACCAGGACGAGCCGCTTCGGCCGGGCCGGCGCCGGCCCGCGGTCGGCGCGGAGATCGCGCCCCACCGCGCCGCACGTCGCGCCCGCGAGGAGGCCCGCCAGCAGGTTACGGCGTGTGATCATGGCGTGGTCCTCCGCGTGATGAAGCCTTCGCTGGCGACGATGCGGCGGATGCGCTGCTCGTAGGTGGTGCTCGGCCCGCTCTCCTGCGCCATCCGCTCGTAGAGCGGCGCGTCGACGGCGCGCTCGCCGGCGCCCAGCGCAAAGCGAACGACGTGCTTCGCAAAGCAGTCGGCGACCTGCTGGCTGCTCGCGAGCCGCGCGGTCAGCTCCGCGACGCCGTCGTAACGCACGTCGTGACCTTCGAGCGGCAGGAGCCCCGAGGCGTCGACCGGCTGGCCGTTCTCGGTCTGGCGAAACTGCCCCGCGCCATCGAACTCCTCGAAGCCGAAGCCGATCCCGTCGATCGCCTTGTGGCACGCCTGGCAGCTGCCCGCCGAGTGGGCGGCGAACTTCGCGCGGGTGGTATTGGTGGGCGAGGTTTCGCCGGGGGCCCGCGGGATCCCAGGCGGGGGCGGCGGGGGCGGCGCGCAGAGCAGGTTCGTCAGCACGAACAGCCCGCGCGCCACCGGATTCGAATTCTCGAATCCGCCGAGCGTCGCGAGGAAGGCCGGGTGCATCATCACGCCCTGGATCGGCGGCCCGCCTCCGTACTGCGCGCGCAGGGGATCGCCGATCGGATGGCTCTGCGTGAGCAGGACCTGGGTCGAACCGCCGCTCGCGATGACTTCGTCGAACATGGCGTGGAGATCGGCGGCGAGCGCCGCGCCGGCATTGAAGCCCGGATACACGGTGGGGCTCTTGCGGATCGCCGTCACCTCGGCGGTCGCGAGGTAGAGATCGAGGAAGTGGCGCTGCATCGCGAGCGCCGCCGGGGTGCGGATGAGGCGGGTCACCTGGGCGAGGCGTGCCTCGGCGCCGAGCAGGCGGCCGTCGCGCGCGATGCCGAGCAGCTCGTCGTCGGGGGTGGAGCCGGTCACGAGAAACGAGAGCTGCGCGGCGATCTCGGGCGGCTCGAGCCGCGCGACGGACGCGCCGGCCGCGATCCGCCCCACCTCCTCGCGGTAGAGGAAGACCGGCGACTGCAGCGCGGCGGCGAGCGTGCCCCGGAGCGCCTCGTCGCCGTCGACGCGCGCGCCGTCATCCCACAGCGCCCCGTACGAGGTCTGCTCCGCGGAGGTGAGCTCACGCCGATAGATGCGCGGCACCACCGTGCCGAGGAGCTGCGCCTTGCATGCGGCCTCTGCACATCCGGCGAACACGCGCGCGGGGCGCGTGCGGACCACCTCGTCGGCCACGAACCATGCGAGATCTTCGGTCGCCGCGAGCACGTCGGACGTGACCCACGCGTCCGGATCGCCGTTGTCGTACTTGCGCCGCGTGAACAGCGGCGAGACGCGCGCGTCCGGGACGGCGATGCCCGTGACATCGAAGATGGACTGCGCGAGCTCGCGCGAGCCGAGCCTGCGTAGGCGCTGCGCGAGGTAACCGACCGCGGGCCCCTCGAGGGGCGGGGCCTGCGGCTCGGCGGGCTCGCCGACCGAGCACGCGGCGCCGAGCGGCGGGACAACGAGGAGTCCGAGAACGATCAGCAGTCTTCGCAATGGCTCGCCCCCTTCACGGGGAAACTCTAGCCGGTCTGCTCACCGCCCAGAAGCGCGCTCTGCGCGTGCGCACCCCGGCCTCGGATCGCTGACGTCGCTCCGCCAATCGGTCAAGGTCCACGCGTCGAGAGGGCATCTTCCCCGGACGGGCGCGCTACCCTGGCAGGATGCCCGAGCCCGCGCGGAAGCCCACGCCGATCGGCCCGAAGCTCGGGCGTCTCCTCGACGTCGCCCGCGACGCCGAGCTCCCAGTGCTCCTCGTGGGGAGGCACGGGATCGGCAAGAGCGAGTACGTCGAGAGCTGGGCGCTCGAGCGAGGTCTGCGCCCGTTCGTGCTCGACCTCTCGCTCCTCGAGGCGACCGATCTGACCGGCATCCCGTACCTCGACCGCGGGACCACACGCTTCGCGCCACCGGCGACACTCCCGCCAACGGACGCGCGCGAGCCCACGTTGCTCGTCCTCGAGGAGCTCAACCGCTGCGATCGAAGCGTCCGTCAGCCGTGTCTCCAGCTCCTGACGGCGCGGCGACTGAACGAGTATCGCCTCCCTGCCGGGTGCTTCCTCGCCGCATGCGTCAACCCGCCGGAGATCGGCTACGAGGTCGACGAGGTCGACGAGGCGCTCGCGTCGCGGTTCGTGACGATCCATGTCGAGCCGGAGCGACGCGCGTGGCTGTCGTGGGCGCGCGCGAGCGGCGCTCCCGATCTGCTCGTGCGCTTCGTCGAACGCTATCGTCAGGCGTTCGATAGCCACCCGCCGCGGACCTGGACGTTCGCGGGGCGGATCCTCGCCGCGGCCCTCGCGCGCGGCGCCAACGCCGACGAGCTCGAGGAGGCGCTCCGGACCGTGCTCGGCCCGATCCCGGCGCAGGCCCTCGTCCTCGAGATGCGCGCCGAGACCTCGCTCGTGCCGGGCCCCAGCGAGATCCTGCGCGAGCCGCGTCGTCATGTCGAAGCCATGCGGCGCCTCACCGCGGAGCGCCGTCTCGACGTGCTCCGAGACGTGCTCGAGGGCCTCTCGCAACTGCTCGACGAGGACGCAGGCAAGCTCGCGCTGCGGGTTGCGTCGACGCGGGTGGGCCTCCGCGAGGTCGCCGACGTCGTGCCCCCGGACCTTGCACGCGCGATCACGGAGCGTCTGGGGGAGCGCTGACCGTGACGACCGCGATCGTGCCGTTCGCCGATCTCGACGAAGCCGAGGTGCTCGAGGCCGCGTGGGCCGTGCTCGAGGCGATGGCCGAGCGCCGCGATCCGAAGCCGGTCGCGCGCCGTGCGCTCGCGCGTCTCGTGAAGCGCCGTGGCCTCGACGATGCGAGCGTCGAGCGGCTCGCGATCGAGTGGCTGGATCGAGACGGCCCGCTGTCCCTCGTGCGCGAAGGAGGCGCGACCTCACCAGGTTGGTTCACGGCGGAAGAGGCCCGCGAGCTCGTGCGGGCCTCGCGCGAGGACGGGTCGAGCCGTTCGCTCGCGAAGAGCGTCTGGCGTTACCTCGTCCGGCGCGGGTGGGCGCCAACGGACGCGCGCCTCGCCGCGTGGGGCTGGTCTCCCGCGAGCGGCGCGCTGCCCAACGGGCAATGGATCCCGGCCGAGCTCCTCGTCGGGAGCGCTCCGCGACGCGATGCGCTTCCTGCGCCGGTGGACGCGGGCGACATCGACCCGAGCGCGGCGCGCGCGGCCCTCGACGAGGCGATCGGCGGGCTCATGCTGGATCGACCCTTCCACTGGGCCCTGCTCGATGCCGCTCACGTCGTCGAGGACCGCGCGGTCACGACGATGGCGGTCGGCGTCACGATCGGCGGCGAGCTGGCGCTCTTCTACGCGCCCTCGTTCGTGATCGGCCTCTCCACCGAGCAGCGCAAGGGCGTGCTCCTCCATGAAGTGCACCACGTCATCTTCGACCACCTTCAGCCGCCTCCCGATGTGGTCAGCGCGACGGCCTGGACCCTCGCGTGCGAGGTGACCGCGAACGAGTGGGTGCCGTACGACCTGCCGCGCCCGATCACGATCGACGATCTGAACCTCCCGCCGTGGGAGTCGACGCGCGAACGCTACGCGCGCCTCGCGCGGCGGAGCAAGCTCGCGGCGGAGTGGAGCACGCGGCTGCGCGGGGCCGACGGCGACCGCATCACGCGGCCGCTCGCCGCGCGGCCGCTCGCCCACGACCATTACGCCGTGGGTCCACGCGGCGCGGCGCGAGCGCTGGAGGCAGCGGCCGCGCGTGCGGGTACCGCCCTCGATCCCGAGACGCGACGCATGCTCGGCGTCCCCGGGCTCACCGGCACCGAGATCATCGCCCCGGGTGGCGCGACGCTCGCGTGGGACGAGCTCCTGCGCCTGCTCGCGCGGAGGCTCCTCGTCCGGACGAGCACGCGCGCGTACCCGAGCCGGCGGCTGCCCGATGCGCTCGGCATCGCCCCGGGCAAGCGCGCGCGGCGGACGCGCCCGATCGTGATGGCGGTCGTCGACACGTCGGCGTCGATGTCGACGGGCGAGCTCGCGCAGGTCTCCGCCGAGCTCACACGCCTCGTGCGGGCGCACGTACGCGTGGCGTGTCTGCAGTGCGACGACGCGATCCGCAAGCGCGAGTGGCTCACGACCGGCAGTACGCTCACGCGCGTCCACGGCCGCGGCGGGACGGACCTGCGGCCGCCGCTCGCCTACGCCGAGCTGCGCAAGGTGCGCCCGGATCTCGTCGTCTACTTCACGGACGGCTGCGGTCCGGCCCCCGACGCAGCGCCACCGAACGTCGAGGTGCTCTGGGTCCTGACCGGCAGCTCGCCCCGTGTGCCTGCGCAGTTCGGGCGCGTCGTGCGCATGCGACCCCGCCCGAGCGCGTGAGCGCCGAGCCCGTTCAGCAGGGATTCGTCGGCGCGAGTCCCCGCTGCGCGAGATATGCGCGCAGGGCACCGAGACGCTTCTGGGTCTCCCACCGGAAGACGCGCAGCATGAGGGGCTCGAGCAGCCACGCGAGGAAGCGCGGTCGCGACGCGAAACTGAAGGTGTACGTCACGCTCGATCGGCCTTCGGTGAGGTCCTCGTGGCGGATCGACGCCGCCCATGTCGCGAAGAACGGCGGCCGGTTGAGCATCTTCACGGCGGCGACGTGAGGGCGCTGGAAGGACACGTAGACCGTCCGCAGCGCAATGCGCCCGAGCGCGGCTCGACCGATACAGACCGTGATAACCCCCTTGCCAACCTCGGCCGAGCCGTCGTCGATGTACGCCGCGGACAGAAGCGTGTCCCACTCGAGCCGGCGCGTGTAGTCGTGAATCACATCGAACACGACCGCGCTCGGCACGGGCATGATCTCGGAGATCTCCGCGCGCACGTGGCGCATTCCCATGCTCTAGCCATAGCGCGTCTTCGAGGGAGTTGACGTTCGACGCGCGCGTCTTGGCTTCCGCGCTCCACCCAGTGAGGAGGTGCGCCGTGGCTACCAAGAACCGTTTCGACCAACCCTCGTCCTTTCGAGCCCACTAGCAAGCGTCGCAGGGGCTTCCCCTCCGAGACGACCGTGAAGCGCGGCGAGCGCTCCGTCCGCGGCGACGAGAAAGAGCTCGTCGAAAAGCTCGGACGCAACGACCTCTGCCCGTGCGGCTCGGGCCACCGGTTTCAAGCGATGCTGCATGAGCAGCGGCGCGTTTGACGGCCCGGGAAGCGACTACTTTCAGGGAGTAGCCATGGCGATGTCGTCGCCCGGAGGCGTTCACGTCAGAGCGAGAGCTTGTCCTTCGAGAGGCCCGCGGGCGTCGCAGGGATGGTGCGGACGACCCCCGTCGGGTCGGGACGCGAGTCCGCGGGGATCGCGGCGCCACCGGCGCCGGTGGTGAGCTTGGTGTCGTTGCTGATGGTGGGCGCGGCGCCGGTGGAGAGGATGCCGACCGAGGGCCCGCTGCTGCCGTTGGTGCTGACGCCGGGCGCGCCGCCGGGGCATCCGGCGGTGCCCGAGGCAGTGGGCAGGTCGGAGAGGCTGATGCCGGCTGCGCCGCCCGCGGTCGCGTTGCTCCCGAGTGTGCCGCGGCCCGCGGTACCGCCCTTGCGCGAGACGAGCTGGGAGCCATCGATGACCAGCGGGCTGTCGATCAGCGCCAGCGCGATGCTCGCGCCGCCACCGGTTCCCGCCGTGCCCGCGAGGCCGGGACAGCCCCCGGCGCCGCCCCCCGAGCCGCCGATGCCGCGCCAGACCGTGTCCGCGGGAATACCCTGGCTCGTGACTCTCGGCGCGAACCCGCGGCCACCGGAGCCGCCGAACCCGGGTTCTCCGTTGGTCCCTGCACCGCCATGGGCAGCCGCGTAGCCGTCGCTCGTCAGCGCGCCAAGTGCCGCCGCGTTCGCACCGGCAGCGCCTGCTCCACCCGGGAGGGCGGACCTGACCTCGCCCGGCGCCGGCGCGAACGACGCCGAGCCGAAATAGGAGTTCCAGCCGGGGACCGGCGACGATGTTGTCGGCTCGAGGAGGCCACCAGACCCTCCCGCGCCGCCTGACTGGCCAAGATGGCCGGGTGCGCCGGAGCAGATGCTGGTGCCGCCGTTCGCGCCGAGTGGCTTCTTCCATGCGAAGAACGATCCCGCAGCCGCTCTCGTGCAGGTCACGTTGTCGCACGGGGCATCGATCGGTGAGATGCCGCCCTTCGCAGCCACCGCGTCGAGCGTGAGCTGGATACCCTCGATGCCGTCGACGCCGTCGGCCGCGTTGCCCGCGCTGATGATCGAGCGGGCGATCGTGAGGCCCGCAGCGTGGTCCGCGAGCAGGCCGATGGAGCTGGCGCTCGGCTCCGTGACGTCGGGCGCGACGATGTCGAGGCCTTCGATGCGCGTCGCCGACGCGATGTCCTTCGCGCGGACCGCGGGGCTTGCCGCCGCCTCGACGCGTGACTTCGAGGAGCCGGCCTTCCAGCTCATCGCGTTCGCGCAGTCGAGACCGCCGATGACCGAGATCGAATCCGCGAGCGTGAGGGCCTCGCGGTACGTGCCGGCGCAGACGTAGACGCGCTTGCCCAGGGCCTTGCCCTTCTCGATACCGGCCTGGATGGTGTCGAGCGGCCGCTCACGGGTGCCGCCGGCGCCGGGCTTGCCGCTGGGCGTGACGAACACGCCGAACGACTCGTTGAGTTCACTCGCGTCGGGCGTGCCCACGACGGGCGGCGCCTTCGGGCCGGGGGTGGGGTTGCCGGCGTCGTCACGGCTCGGGACCGGGACGTTTGCGTCCGGGGACGAGGGGTCGTCCTTCGCGGGGCTGGAGCTGCAGGCCGCGGGGGCGGCGGCGAGGACGAGGACGAGGGCGCTGAAGAGACGGTTGTTTGAAGTAGCCATGGTGGCCTGGTCGGCCGCCGCGATGCCCGGTTGCCAACTTTCGACCGCGGAGGTCCGCTTCCGCTGCCGTTCGGGCGGGCCGCGTCGCAAGCGCGGGCCAAGCGGAGAGCGATCGCGAGCACGCTGATCGCGCTCGGCGTGGTGGTGGCGGTGGTCGGCACGCTCGTGGTGGTGCTCCGCGTCGTCCTGGCGAAGTATCTGGTCACGGCGATGACCGCCGAGCAGAAGAACAGCCTGGGGCAGATGGCGAAGGACGCGACCATCGCCTACGAGCGCGAGATCCCCGGCGGCACGAGGGGCGTATGCGCCTCGGCGTCGCTTCCCATACCCCGCGACACCGCGAGCATCCGCGGGCGGAAGTACCAGTCGACCGCAGCGGAGTGGAGGGTCGACGAGGAGCGCGACGCCGGCTTCGCGTGCCTGCGCTTCGAGGTGACGTCCCCGCGGTACTACCAGTACCGCTACGACGCGACGCCGACCGCGGTCACCATGACGGCGCACGGCGATCTCGACGGCGATGGTCGTCTGTCGACCACCATCCTCCGCGGGGAGGTCCGCGCGGGACGGCTCATGGTCGAGCCGAGCATGGAGGAGACCGACCCGGGGGAGTAGAGCGCTACGGCAGGTGCTCCGGCGTCGGGATCGCGAGGCCGCCGCGGATCTCCGCGACCACCGCCGACGAGAGGCCGTTGTCCGCCGTCTCGCAGGCCTTCGTCACCTCGCCGCTGACCGCGCCTTTGCACTCCTTGCCGCGCTTCTGGTACGCGGCGAGGACCTTGGGCGCCGCGAGCAGCGCGTTCTTCGTCGACTCGGAGTAGAGGCGCCACGGGATCGGCGCGTAGCGCGGCGCGGCCGGCTTCTTCGGCGAGAGCTCGCCATCCTCGAGCGTGTAGCAGTTGCCGTCCCAGCGCATCACGAGGTAGCCCGCGCCGCCCGAGCCCACCACCATGCCGCTCGCCGGCGGCGCGCGTCGACGGAGCACCAGCATCTCCTCCTCGAAGCGCAGGCGCGCGCGGGCGCTCGCGCCGCCGTCGGCGTTCCAGCCGTCGACGTCGCCCTTCATGTACATCCGCACGAACGGCGTCTCCTTGCCGAGGAGGACCAGCGCGACGTCGGGGAACGAGCCGTTGCAGAAGCGCTTCACGAACGGGACGTCGGGCGTGCAAAGCGTCGGGTCGGTGCCGCTGCACTTCGTGGGGACGGTCGCCGCGGGCACCGGGGCGGCGCTCGGCGCTGCGCCCGGGGCAGGCTCGGCGCCGCCCGCGGCGCTCCCCGCCGGAGGCGCCTCTGAGGGATTCGCGGGACGCGAGGGAGACGACCCACAGGCGGCGCAGACGAGCATCAAAGCAGCGAGCGAGCGCGACAGAGAGGGAGCCACCCGCGCAGGATACACGGACCTCGCTTGACGCCGATCGGCCGCCGTTAGAGTAAACGCTCTAATGATGAGGCTGAGCCTGCGAACCGGGGTGTGGCTGCTCGCGTCGGGTGTCGTCCTCGCCGTCGCGTGCGGCGACAGCGCCTCTGCGCCCGGCGATGCGCCCGCAGGCGAGCCTTCGCCGACGGGCACCGCGCCGTCCAGCACCACCGCGCCGCCGTCGAGCTCCTCCGCACCCGACGCCGCCGCGCCGCGCGACGCGAGCACTGCCGACGCCGACGGCAGCGTGACCGCCGGGCCCGACGCGAACGACCCCAAGGTGATCGGCAGCGCCTCCTGCTCGGCGCCGCTGCCCGGCAACGGCGCGCGCGCGCAGGCGCTCCCCAGCTACGCCGGCGTGTGCCCCGCGCTCGCCGCTTCGCCCGCCTACACCACGATCACCTCGGGCGGCGCGCAGCGTACGTTCATCGTGTTCCGGCCCACCACCGTCGCGGCGGGCGAGAAGCTCCCCGTCGTCTTCCTGTGGCACTGGCTGGGCGGCAGCCCCGAGGACATGGGCACGAAGCTCGAGGTGCAGGCGGCGGTCGACGCGCGGCGCTTCATCGGCGTCGTCCCCGCCCCCAAGGGCGACGCGCTCTTCCGCTGGCCCTTCGAGACCACCCAGTCGGCGGGGCGCGTGGCGGAGGAGGCCGCCTTCTTCGATGACATGCTCGCGTGCGTAGGCGCCGCGCTCCCCGTGAACAAGGAGTGCGTCTCGTCGGTCGGCGTCAGCGCTGGCGCGTTGTGGACGGGCCAGCTCGGCTCGGTCCGTTCGTCGCGCCTCTCGAGCATGGTGGTGCTCTCCGGCGGTACCGGAGGCGTGGTGCGCGGCTGGTCCACGGCGGCGCATCGCCTGCCGGCGCTCGTCCTCTGGGGAGGCCCGGACGACATGTACCCGAAGAACGTGCCCATCATGAACTTCCAGAACGCCTCGAAGAACCTGATCGGCGCGCTCACCACCGACGGCCACTACCTCGTCGAGTGCACGCACAACTGCGGCCACGCCGTGCCGCCGTTCGACGTGCCGCCTCCGCCCGCGCTGGTGTTCGACACGGTGTGGCGCTTCGTGCTCGACCACCCCTACTGGCTCGCGACCGCGAAGTCGCCGTACGCCGGCAAGCCGCTGCCCGCGGCGTACCCGACCTGGTGCGGCCAGGGTCAGGGCAGCGCGGTGGCGCGTCCCGCGAACGCCGCCTGCCTCTGACTCACTTCGGCGGGTTGGGCGGCGGGGGCCGGCAGTCGCCGCCGCCGTTCACCTGCGTGTTGGTGCGGAACGTGTTGAGCCCCTGCCAGCTCTTCTTCATCACCTTGGGGATGGTGCCGTCCTCGCGCACGTTCGTCACGTGGTAGGCGTGCTGGTTCCAGATGCGGCGCGTCGGGATCCAGCGCTTCTGCGCGTCCTCGAAGACCTCGACGGTGCTCTTGTAGCTCGGGTCGGTCGCGCTCCCCGCGAACGACACCACCACGATGTCGGCCGACGAGTCGTTATCGACGTCAGCCACGATCGGGTACTCGATGATCGTCGCCGACACGCGCGGCGTGGGGAAGCCCGAGGCTACCGCGCCGGTCTTGCCGTCGAAGACCCACAGGTTGCGCTCGTCGCCGTAGATCGCCTGCGCGACGCCGCGGCCGAGGAAGTCGAAGGCGGTGTTCGATGCGGATCCCGAGCCGTCCTGCACCTGCTGGTTCTCCCACTTCAAGGTGAGCCCGGTCTCGCTCACTCCGTAGATGCCGTACCCGGTGCACGTCGACGCGGAGATGTCGGCGATGCCGTCACCGTCGAAGTCGTGGATGGCGGCGGGCTTGGTCCAGCAGGACTGGGAGTTACCGTCGCTGCTCGGCTTCACGGGGCCGAACTTGATCTTGCCGTCGTGCTCGAGGACGAGCAGGCCATCCTCGCGCGCGAGGAAGATCTCGGGCTCCGGATCCTTGTCGAGGTTCGCGACGTGGGGCTGTGCGGCCGGCCCGCCGATGTCCCAGTACTTCGTGCCGTCCGCGCGGTACGCGGCGTTGCCGAAGATCACCTCGAGCTTGCCGTCGCCGTCGAGGTCGGCGGCGGTGCTGGTCTGGCACCAGCGTGAGGCGGTCGAGGTGTGGCCGAACAGGAACGCGCCGGTGTTGCTGAAGACGTCGTAGGAAGCGATGATCTCGGGCTTACCGTCGCCGTCGAGATCGTAGATGGCCATGGCGTGGCAGCCCATGGGCATACCGCCGTTGCCATTGCCATTGATCGCCTGCGCGCTCGTCCACTTGATCTTGCCCTTGTTGTCGTAGGCCACGACGCGACCGTTGGTGTCGGTGGCCACGACCTCGGGGACGCCGTCGCCGTCGATGTCGCCGAGCGCCGGGTTGATCCAGCCGATGACGTTGCCGTCGAAGGTGACCTCGACCTGCCCCTTGTCGCCTGAGAGCATGACGATCTTGCCGGGGCTACCGCCGATGGTGACGATGACGTCGGGCACGTCGCACAGGTTGATCTTCCCGTCGCCGTTGTCGTCGGTCATGTTCGCGACCAGCGGCGAGGTCATGCTGCCGGCCCAACCGCCGAGCACCTCGGTGCTCTTCCACGACCACTTCGTCACCGGCGCGAAGGAGTTCGGAGGCGACGACTGCGTACACTCGAGCGCGCCGCCGTTGTCGTTGTCCGGCGGCACCACGCACTTGTCGACGGGCGTGGTGCTAACCGGACCGCCGTCGCCGCCCGGGAGAAAGCCGGTGGGATCGGGACCGGGCGTACCTGCCTCGTCGTCGGGGACCGAGCGATCCTTCGTGCTACCGCAGTGCACCAGCCCTGGGGCCGTTCCGGCGGCGAGGAAGAGCACGGCGAGCCCGAAACGCCTGGCGGAGCGGAAGGAAGAAGCCATCGGCCGAAACCGTGAGCCCATCCGCGGCGCTGGTCAAGGCGGACGGTTCGGCTCACGGATCCATACGGACGTAGATCTCTCGGTGATTGGCATCGACGAGGAGCGAGAGCTTGTTTCCGACGACGCTATAGCCGAGAGCTCTCGGTGGTGCGTCCGCGGGACAGAAGCTCTCGGTCTTGAGCTCGGCATCCGATGCCCGGTAGCGCATCAAGGCGACGGCGTCGGCAGGAAGTGCGTTCGTCGAGCCGCGCGCGCCGACGAAGCGAAGCACCCCCGATGCGACGAGGAGCGTGGTCCGTCCCGCGTTGCCAGTCGGGATCGGCGGCGGAGGCGGACGCTCATCGGGATCGCCGCCATCCGGCGATCCAGCGTCCGCGGACGAATAGGTGAACATGTCCTGCAGCAGGTAGGTGCCGTCGAGGAGCTGACCACCGAAGGGAGACGGCGCGGACGCCTCTCGGAGAAGCTGCTCCTCGATCACGAGGCCCAGCTGCGGGCTCGTCGCGCAGCTCTCGAGCGCGTCCGGACCAGCATCTTGCGAGCCAGGGGGAGACGTCGACGTCGGCTGCGGGGACGGCGCACCGCCGGATGCCTGGGGTCGATCGTCGTCGCTGCACGCGATGACGAGGAGCGCGATGCCGCCGAGAGCGAGGAGCGAGGTGAGCCGGGAGAGCTGTTTCATGGTCACTCCGCCGGCTTGCAGCTGTACGTCTGGCGCCACCCGAGCAGCGTCGGCGAGATCGGGCCGGTCGGCCGGAACGTCATGAAGACGCGAAGCCACTTCTTGGAGGTCTGCGGGGGCCCGGGCGGATCGTTCTTCAGGTGGAAGGAGACCGTTCCCGCGGGAGGCGGCCCCGCGTTGAAACCCCACGAGGGCGAGAGAATCGAGGCGCCTGAAGCGATACCAACGCCAACGCTGCGCGGCGTGGTCGTGGGCGGCGGAGCCGCGGGCAAACCAGGCTGCGTGTCCGCGGTCGCCGCGTCGAAATCGATCGAGGTGCCGGGCGGCGTGATCGACTGCCAGTAGAAGTAGTCCCAGGAGGGGTACTCGCCGGGCGCGCAGGACGAGTCGTAGTCGCGCACGTAGTAGACGACTGGCAGAGGAGGCGGCGGAGGAGGCGGAGGCGGCGGAGGCGGCGTGATCGCGCACGCCGTCAGCTGGAAGAACTGGTACTCGAGCGCGAGCTCGGCGTCGACGAGCGCGCCGTTGCTGCAGTCCGTGGGGAAGACTCCGGTCAGGGGCGAGGCGCGACCGCCAGACGTGTGAAGGCCGTTGTAGATGACGCGGCCGCACGTGCTCGGCGCGCCGAACGGAGTCTCGAACGACATCGTGAGGCTGTGGTGGCCGGGTCCAGCCGCGGGTGCCGGTGACCCGCGGACCCACTCCGTCCCCGGCGGATTCACGTTGTAGGCGAGAGCCCAGGCGTCGGGCGCGTCGATGAAGCCCGGTCCGAAGGTCGAAGACACTCCGTTGAGGACGAGCCAGTCCCGGAGCTGCTGCTGCGGGGCGCCGGGCAGGACGACCCAGCCGCGGAGGTAAGGGGCCCGCGGAACCTGGCTCGGCCCGCAGAAGTAGAGCTCGTTGCACGGTGCCGGCACCCAGTTTGCCGCGCCGGCGAACTCTGGGTCACCTCCGCGCATCAGGTTCACCCCGACGCGGTGGTTCATGAAGATCCGTCCACCCGCGTCGGCCCAGCGGGCGATGCGCGCGCGGTCGGCAGCGCTCGTCTTGTCCGTGGCAGTCCAGCTCGCGGGATACGGACCGGGCACCGGCCCCCCGTTGTTCTGGTTGTCGTCACAGCCCCAGATGGCGGCGTGGTACTCGGAGAGCGTGGCGTCGGTCGTGTAGAGGCCATTCACTGCGCCGGCGCTCATCGACGCCGGCGACATGCCGCTGGGCAAGCCCGTACCGTCCGACAGGGCATCCCAGGTCTGAAACCTCTTCGTGTTCGGCCCGAGCACGGTGCGCGGCGCGAACTCGTTCTGGTCAAAGCCGATCTTGCGGAGCCAGCACTCCATCGCCTCCTTGTGCGTCTTGACGATCGCGATCTTGGGGATGTCGCCCTCGGCCTGGTTCCTCGGCATGCGGAACGTGCCGTTGGGGATGGCCGGAGAGCCGTTGACGCCGCAGACATTGGCGACGTTGACGTTGACCGTTCGCCGAAAACGTCCGGTCTGGACCACGATCGGCACGGCGGGTCCCGGCGAGACGTTGTTCAGCGTGAACGTCCCGTCGGTGGCGGTCAGGGCCTGCGTCTGCGAGGGGGTCGAGAGTGACGCGCAGCTGTCGCACGCGACGCCGCTCGAGAACGGCGTGAGCGGGGCCGAAGGCTGGAAGACCGCGACGTTCGCGAGGCCGACGTTGTTTCCGGGTGCCGGTCCGCTGGGGTCGTAGACCTTCCCGGTGACCTGCGTGTTGCAGTTCCCGCAGGCGCCGCAGCCCGGGGCGCCGTCGTCCTTGAGCGCCGCAGAGTTGTTCGCGCACAACCCCGGTCCTTCCGCGACCGCGCCCGGAGCGCCGGCGTTGATGGTGATGAACTTGTTGCCGGTCGCGTTGCCGATGTTGAAGGTCGTGCATGCGCCGGGCGCGAGAGCAACCGAGGTCACCGTGCTGATGGTCGGCGGACCGAGGTTGGTACACCCGAGCGGCGGCGTGGGTGGCGGCGTGATGTGGAACGTGATCGGCGCGCCCGCGGGGAGCGTCGCGTCACCGCGGTTGCAGACGGGCGCCAGCGCCGACGAAGATCCGCTCGGTCCACACGGCGCGCCGACCGTGAGGTCGACGCCGCCCGCGGTCGGGTTGAAGTAACCCGGACCGCCGTTCCAGATGCAGGTGTTCGAGGTCGGCTCGCAGCGGAAGTCCTGCTGGCACGTCGCCAGCCCAGGAGGAACGCAACCGGGGCCGACGATGTTGTTGGCGCCTCCGCACGCGCTGACGCCGCCGGGGGTGGACTGGAAAGGGCTCGGTGCGCTCGCGTCGCCGGCGTCGGAGCCGATCGTGATGCCGCCGTCCACGACCACGAGGCCCCCCTCGAGGACGAGGCCCGTCGGATCGTCGATCTGCTGGTTGCAGTAGGGGTTGCACGGGTTGGACGTCGGACCGCTCGGGGGACAGAGGCCGGGCGCGCCGAGAGCTCGAGTGCCGACCTCCACAGGAACGATCGGCGCATACCTGGGGCCAGTGAGAAACTCGCTCGTGCAGACGCTCCAACGTCCCGCGGTGCAGGTGCGCTTACCGTTCGAACACACGACGTGATCACCGGATCGGCTCTCGACCTTGCCGCAATCGAGGGTCTGGCCTGGAGTAGCGCACGCGCAGCCGTCATTGGGCGACGCGCAGCGATCCGGTAGGGCGGGCGCGGGGCCGTCGGCGCTGGCGCCGGGTCGGTCGGTCCCGCACGCTGCAATCAGCGCGATTGCGAAGCACACGGGCAAGGCGACGCTGATGGCGCGGCGGAGGCGAGAAACCCTTGCCTTCATGGTCTAATCCCGTGTGCGAATGGCGATGCGTTGGAAGACGCCAGGACCGGCGAGCCTAGGACAGATCACTGGGCGCGGGAGGCAAGTTTTGGTCCCGTGACTCGTCTCGAGCCGACCCGTGGCAACTACGCACTTCCGTTTCGCCTCGAGTCCGCAAATATTTCAGGGTCGACCACTCTCTGCGAGTCGTATTCGCTTCGCTACCGTGGTGAAACGCTGCGTGACGCTAGGAGACGAGCGCGTAGAGCTTCTCGAGCGCTTCGTCGATCTTCGCCACGTCCGTGCCGCCGGCCTGCGCCATATCGGGGCGCCCGCCGCCCGAGCCGCCCAGGATCTGCGCGATGGGCCGGATCAGATCGCCGGCCTTGAAGCGGTCGGTGAGCGACTTGGAGACGGTGCACACGAGCTGGGCCTTCGGACCGTTGATCGAGCCGAGGAGCACGATCGCGTCGCCCAGCTTGTCGCGGAGCTTCTCCGCGAGCTCGCGGAGCATCGCGCCGTCCGGCACGTCCACCTTGATGGCGATGACCTTGCCGAACGGCAGCTCCTTCGCCTTCGCGGCGAGGTCGTCGATGCCGCCGCCCGCGCTTCCACCCGCGGCGCCACCGCCGCCGCCGAAGGCGAGCTTGCGCTTCGCCTCGGCGAGCTCCTTGTCGACGCGGCGCGAGTCTTCGATGAGCTTCTCGATCTTGTCCGAGAGATCGCTGGGCCCCGCCTTGACGAGGCGCGACGCGTTCTTGATCGACGCCTCGAGCTGCCGCATGTGAGCAAGCGAGTTGAGGCCGGTCACGGCCTCGATGCGTCGCACGCCGGCAGCGATGCCGCTGTCGGAGAGGATCTTGAAGAGCCCGAGCTCACCGAGCGCGCGCGCGTGGGTGCCGCCGCACAGCTCGACCGAGTCCTTCGTCATCGTGAGCACGCGCACCACGTCGCCGTACTTCTCCTCGAAGATGGCCATCGCGCCGCGCTTCTTGGCCTCGGCTTGCGGGAGCACCTCGGTGAGGATCGGCGCGTCGGTCAGGATCTTCTCGTTCACCAGATCCTCGATCTGCTGGAGATCCTCGGCGGAGGGCGCCTTGCCCGACGAGTAGTCGAAGCGCAGGCGGTCGGGCGCGACCAGCGAGCCCTTCTGCGTCGCGCTCTCGCCGATGACCTTGCGGAGCGCCCAGTGGAGGAGGTGCGTCGCGGAGTGGTTGCGGCGGGTGGCGGTGCGGAGGCGGTGATCGACCTTCAGCTGGGCGATGTCACCAATGGATACATTTCCCTCGACCACTTCCCCGAGGTGCACGACGAGCCCAGCCAGCGGCTTCTGCGTGTCGTCGATGCGGATCTTCGCGCCGCCGGCGGTGCGGATCTCGCCCTTGTCGCCGACCTGCCCGCCCGACTCGCCGTAGAAGGGCGTCGCGTCGACGACGATCGCGACCTTGTCGCCCTGCGCTGCGGTCTGCGTGCGGGCGTTCGGCGTCGCGGGGCCGTGCGCGAGGAAGAGGACCTTGCCCGAGCCTTCTTCGGCTTCGTAGCCGTTGAAGCGGACCGACGCGCTCTGGTCGCCGTCGTTCGCGGCGCGGACGGCCTCGACGGCCTCGCGGTAGATGTCCTCGACGGCTGCGTCACCGAGCTTCGATCCCTCGCTGCGGGCCTTCTGCTCCTTCATCCTCGCTTCGTAGGCCGGCTTGTCGATGGTGAGCGCGCGTTCACGCGCGATCACCTCGGTGAGGTCGGCCGGGAAGCCATAGGTGTCGTAGAGCTTGAAGACGAACTCGCCCGACACGACGGTGCCCTGCGTCGACTTCACACGCCCCACTTCCTCATCGAGGATCTTCAGGCCGCGGTCGAGCGTCTCGCGGAAGCGGACCTCCTCTTGCTCGGTCGAGCTGGCGATCAGCGCGCGTCGAGCCACGAGGTCGGGATACGCCTCGCCCATCTGGTTGACGACCTCGAGCGCGACCTCGTGGAGAAACGGCTTCGTGATGCCGAGCCGGTTGCCGTGACGGATGGCGCGGCGCATGACGCGGCGGAGGACGTACTCGCGATCGCCGCGATCGGGCTGGACGCCTTCGGCCATGAGGAACGCGGTGAGCCGGGCGTGGTCGGCGATCACGCGCATCGACACGTCGTCGTCGCTCTGCGACCCGCCGTAAGTCTTACCCGCGAGCTCGGCCGCCTTCTCCACGAGCGTGCGCAGGAGATCGGTGTCGTAGTTCGTCGTCTTGCCCTGGAGCACGCTCGTCACGCGCTCGAGCCCCGCGCCGGTATCGACCGACGGCTTGGGCAGCGGATTCATCTCGTAGCCCCCGCCCTCCTGCTCGGAGCGGTTGAACTGCATGAAGACGAGGTTCCAGATCTCCATCCAGCCCTTGCCGTCAGGCGTGGGCTCCTGCCCGAACGTCGAGGGCGTCGCCTCGCCGTCGCCAGTGAAGAAGTGGAGCTCGGTGCAGGGGCCGCACGGGCCGGTGTCACCCATCTGCCAGAAGTTGTCGCCGGGCATGCCGGGGACCCCGATGATGCGGTCGTCACCGAAGCCGGTGACCTTCTTCCAGATCGCGCGCGCCTCGTCGTCCGCGGGGATGCCCTCGGCGCCGCCGAACACGGTGATCACCAGGCGCTCGGCCGGGATCTGCCACTCCTTCGTGAGGAGCTCCCAGGCGAACGGGATCGCGTCGTCCTTGAAGTAGTCACCGAAGCTGAAGTTGCCGAGCATCTCGAAGAACGTGTGGTGACGCGCCGTCACGCCGACGTTCTCGAGGTCGTTGTGCTTGCCGGAGATGCGGATGCACTTCTGGCTCGACGTCGCCCGCGTGAAGGGCCGGCGGTCCTTGCCCGTGAACACGTCCTTGAACGGGACCATGCCGGCGGCCGTGAACATGAGCGTGGGGTCGTTCTGCGGGATCAGCGGCGCGGAGGCGCAGACCTCGTGCCCCTTGCCGGCGAAGAAGGAGAGAAACGACGAGCGGACTTCGGACGCGGTCTTCGAGCTCATGACGCAGCAGTGCTGTAGCACGCAGCGCCGACGGCGAGGAGCCCGGGCCGCCATGCCAGTGGACGCGGGACCATGGAGCCCGTCAGACTGCGAAAGGCACCGAACGCGGATGGACTTCAACCTTGCCACCACCGTGTCGCTCTGTTCGGCGGCCACCTGCGCCTCGCTCGCGGTGCTCGGTGCATACCTGGGGCGAGCCCCCGCGAGCCGGCGGTTCCGCTACGCCGCGCTGGCCGGCCTGGCGGGCGCCCTCTATTGCATGACGAACGCCATGCTCGCCGGTCGCCTCGGGGCGGGGCCGACCGCCTGGGCAGGCCGCCTGAGCATCGTGCTCGCGGTGGCGCACGGCGCCGCGTGGCTCTCGTTCCTGGCGGCGTGGGACGGGCGAAGGCTGTCGCGGGTCGAGCGCACGGTGATCACCCTCGGCGGGGTGGCCTCGCTGGTCGGGCTCTTCCCGGGCGTCGCGGTGGTCGAGCCCTTCACCGAGCGCACCGTCGGGTGGGCGGGCGTCACCTACCACGACCCCGGCATCGGTCCGCTCGCGCTACCGGTCATCGGGATCATCTACGTCGAACAGGTGCTGGCCGCGGTGGCGGCGTTGCGGATGAGCGCCCGCAACCCGCGGTCCAGGGTGGTCGCGGCGGCGCTCGGGATCTTCTGCGTGGTCATGCTGGTCGACGTGACCTCGGGGATGCACTGGATCGATCTGCCCTATCTCGTGGACCCCGCGCTGGCGCTGGTCTTCCTCAGCATCGGCTCGGTGGTCATGCTCGACGCCGCGGAGAGCGCGGCGAAGTCGGCGGAGCTCGAGCGCGCCCGCGCTTCGCTCGCGGAGGGAGAGAACCTCGCCGCCCTGGGCCAGCTCGCGGCGGTCGTCGCGCACGAGGTCCGCAATCCGCTCGCCATCATCTACGGCGCGCTCGCCACGCTGCGGCGGGGTGCCCACGGGGAGGATGACACGAAGCTCCTCGGGATCGTCGGCGAGGAGGCCGAGCGCCTCAAGCAGCTGGTCACGCGTCTGCTCGACGCTGTCCGCCCGTTCGAGCTGCAGTACACGCGGCGGCCCGTGGAGGAGATCGTCCGCTCCGCCATCGGGCAGGTGACCTCGAGCGCGGGGGCCGAGCCGGCGCTGGTCGAGCTGGACTGCGCGCTCTCCGAGGAGGTCGAGTGCGACGAGATCCTGCTCGGCCAGGCCATCTCGAACCTCGTCCAGAACGCGCTCCTCGCCACCGGTCGACGCTCGCCGGTGCGCGTGCGCGCGAGCGTGGAGCGCGCGGAGCAGATCCTGCGCATCGAGATCTCCGACGACGGCGACGGCGTTGCCGTCGAGGCCCGTCCGCGCCTGTTCACGCCGTTCTTCACCACCCGCGCGACCGGCACCGGGCTGGGCCTCGCGCTCGTCAGGCGGATCGCCGCCGCGCACGGCGGAAGCGTGGACTACGAGCCGCGGAGCGGAGGCGGAGCGAGCTTCGTGCTGCGCATCCCGCTGCGGCCGGAGCGTGGGCCTTACGGCGACGCAGGCGAGGCTGCGTAGAGGTACGGCGCGTTGGAGCGGGAAATCCGCTGCCAGAGCTGATCGTGGACCTGGTCCATCTGGAACTTCTGTTGCCCCTCGGAGAGCGAGGCATCGAGGCGCGCCAGCGTGAACGCGGCGGTGATGAGCTGCTCGTCGCTGTGGGTCGGGTCGAGCGCGACGTGCGGCCAGGCCACCGACGGGTCCGCGTTCATGCGGTAGCCCATCGCCGCCATGCCGCGCGCACGCTCGATGATCGTCGAGAGCAGACCGTCACGGAAGCTGCGCCGGGCCTCGCCCATGTCGGCGGGGTCGACGTGGTAGCCGAGGTGCAGCGCATAGACCGCGCGCTTCTTCTTCTCCTCCGGAGAGAGCTTTCCCACCACCGCCCAGCCGAGGATGGTGCCGACCAGCAGCGCGAGCGTGACCACGCCCGTGAAGACGCCGACCACCGCCATGGCCAGCGGCTCGTCGGAGAAGTCGTCGATCGCGCCCACACCGATGGCGATCGACGTGAGGACCGCGAGCGGCCCCCAGATCCGCAGGTACGCGGCCAGCATCGACTTGAGGCTGAACCCCGTCTTGATGCCCTTGAAGCCCCCGCCGTCCTCCTCGAGGATCAGGTGCGTCCCGATCGGGATCAGCGGCACGTAATAGATGTGGAAGAACTGCGTGCCCAGGAACGAGCTGCCGGCGGCCTTCACCTTGCCGTAGAAACGCGTGCCGTAGATGATGATCATCGAGCCCTCATACGTTCGAGGAGGTGAGGCTCTCCCTCACTTTGCCAGCGCAGCGATCCCCGATCCTACACTCGACATCGCGCTCTCGACAGCCCCGTTCACCGCACGGTTCTGCAGCTCCGCGATGCCGTTGGTGTTGGCGCGCGCGTCGTCGCTGGCGGACGCGTTGCCGCTCACCATCCCCTTCAGCGTCTGCTGGGGTACGCGACGGATCGAGAGGTCGACCTGCGCCGAGATCACGACCCCGCCGTCCTTCGCGGTGCTCTGCGAGAGGCGCGTGAGGTTGGCGTCGACGAGGAGGACCGGGATCTTCCGCTCCGTCGCCCGCCGCAGGATGGCGGCGTCCGGATTGTCGAGGACCAGCGCGCCCTTGATCGAGCCCGCCTTTGCGCGCGCCGTGGAGCGCATCATCGTGTCGATGTCGGAGCGCTGGCCCGTCTGGTTGCGCATGGTGCCGAGCTGCACGACGTACTTCGCGCGCTCCACGCCGCCCGAGGCATCCGAGCCGCCACCACCGCCACCGCTCGGCGGCGCCACGCCGGCATGCAGCTTGTCGATGCTGTCCTTCATCGCCGACTTGACGCTGGCGAACGTCTCGCCGCGCATCGCCTTCTCGAGCGAGGAGACGGCGGTGGCATCGCCGACGTTGCCGAGCGCGACCGCACACGCCACGCGTACGGCGGGGTGCGCGTCACGGAGGCCGCCCTCCAGATCGACGCGCGACGCCGTGCCGCCGGTCCGACCGAGACGGAGCGCGGCTTGCACGCGCACCCGGAAGTCCGACGCTTCGGCGAGGTCGCGATCACCCGCCGTGGAGTGACCCGAGGTCGTGAGCGCGGCGAGCGCGAGCAGCATGCCCGCGCCCAGCCTCGTCACGGACGATCGAACGGATCGAGAGAGCAATGCGCGCTGGTCCCAGTGAGGACGAGAGACGACCGATCAGAGGAGGCTCTTCAACTCCGTCTCGATCTCCTTCTCCTCCCCTTCGTGATAGCCGAAATGCGCGAAGCGGACGACCCCCTTCTTGTCCACGACGAAGGAGGACGGCATCGTCGGAGGCTTCCACTTGCCGGCCACGCTCTTGTCCTTGTCCCACACGAGCGGGAACTTGGACCCATGCTGCGTGCCGAACCCGGCGATCCCCTTCTCTTCGTCGTCCTCGCTGATGGCGACGATCATGAAGCCGCTCGCCTCGTACTTCACGCGCAGCTCCTCGAGCTTGGGGAAGGACTTCTTGCAGGGCTCGCACCACGTCGCCCAGAAGTCGACGAGGACGACCTTGCCCTTCCACTGCGCGAGGTCGATCTTTCCCTTTCCGTTCATGCTCTCCAGCGCGAACGTCGGACCTGGATTGTTCAGGAGTTCATGCTTAGAGCCGCCGGAGGGCGCCGCGGGGCCGGCACCCTCGCTGCCACCGGTGCACGCGCTCGCTACCAGGGCGAGCAGGAGGCCTGCTGTCGTCGACTTGCTCATGGCCAGCGAAGTTACCAGAGAGCCGAACGCACGCGCTCGCCCGTCGCAGTGTGCGCGAATGTGATCGCTAGCGAGTCGCAGCGCAGGTCTTGCGCGCGCCGCTGCCGAGCGTGCAGAAGGAGTTGGCTGGGCAGTTGCCGTCGGCGGTGCACGGCCTGCGACAGAAGACGCCGACGAGCGTGAAACCTGCCGGACAGGTTCCGCGGTTCGGCAACACCTGGAGCAGCGCTGCGGGCGCGGCGGGCACCGCGCCGCCACCTCCGCCCGCGTCGACGACCGCGACCGGCTTGCCTGCGTCGACGGCTGCGAGCCCGGCGTCGCGCGCGGTCGCCGTCGCCGTCGTCACCGGCTTCGGTCCCGTCAAGATCGGCGCGACCGGGATGGCCGGACCGCCGACGAGCGAATCGGGGGTGATCCATCCGAGCAGCTTCGTTCCGTTCCCCGACGCCGGATCATCGAACAGCACCAGGACGCCGGTGCTGAACAGCTTCGCCTTCTTGAGGACGGTGGTGCCGCGTGGCACCGCGGAGACGTCGGCGCCGGTGCCAGGGAACGTCCTCGCGCGCACGCCGTCCTTCGCGATGACCGCCGGCTCGTCGAACAAGGGGACCTCGTTCTTGTAACGGAGGACGTCCTTCTCGTTCTTCGCGCCGGTACCGCCAGCCTGCACCGTGGGTGCGTTGGCCAAGGGCTCGTCGTCGTCGGTCGGTGGCTTCTTCTTCTTGATGAGACCGCAGCCGAGCACCAGCGTGCAGGCGACGCCGAACGCGATCGCCGGCGCCATCCTGCGCGCGGTGATCACTT